>NZ_JBYRFX010000122.1:0-15717 GCF_057815775.1 Inquilinus sp. | reverse complement strand
CGTCAGCCCGGGCCAGCATGTCCGCAAAGGCGACCTGCTGGCCGTCCTCGACAATCCCGACCTGGCCGCGGCGGTCGAGGAGGCGAAGGCCGCCGCCGCCAGCGCCGGGGCCGATCGGGACAATGTCTATTCCGGCGTCCGCGCGGAGCAGCAGGCAATCGCCACCCAGGCGGTGGAGACGGCACAGGCCAACCTCGAATTGGCCCAGCAGGAGAATGTCCGGGCCGTCGCGCTGGCGGCCAAGAACTTCGCCAGCCGCCAGAAGCTGGACGAGAGCACGGCGTCGCTGGCCAAGGCGCAGGCCGACCTCGATCTCAAGCAGGCGCAGCTCGCAGCGGCGAAGGCGGGCCCCACCGCCGAGGAACGGGCCCTGGCGGATGCCAGGGTGACGCTGGCGGAGGCGACGGTGGCCGATCTCCAGGCCCAGCTGGACAAGACCCGGCTGACCGCCCCGGTCGACGGCACCATCGGCATCCGCGTCGCCGAGCCCGGCGAGATCATCGGCCCGGGAAAGCCGGTGCTGACCCTGGAGGCCGCCGGCGAGCGCTGGTTCGCCTTCACCCTGCGCGAGGACGCCCTTCCCGGCATGGCCCTCGGCGGCGTCGTGGCCCTGACGACGCCGGACGGGCGCCGCATCGACGCCCGCGTGACCGAGCTGCGTCCCCTCGGCGAATTCGCCACCTGGAGGGCGGCCCGCGCCGTCGGCGATCATGATCTCAATGCCTTCCGGCTCCGGCTCGATCCTGGTGGCGGCGCCGACGGCCTGGAGCCCGGAATGACCGTCTGGCTGGCTTCGATGCCAGGGCAATCACCGACCGACTGAGCTGGGATTAATATCCACCATTTCATGCAGGCCAAATCTCGTCCGAGCGGGACGCAACCAGACGTCACGGAGATTAACACAGGAATCCACGCACGCGACCTTCGGCCAAAGCAGAATCCGATTATTGAGGTTCATATCCAGCGGCTAGAAGGTCGTTTGCCCACAGCGGCGGGTAAACGGTCGGAAGGGGTTTCGAATGACATCCCATAGGTCGTGCGCAGGAACGCACTGAGCTTGGAAAAGGCGTCCTCGATCTTCGGAGCAAGTCCGAGGAGGTTGAGGCCAGACAAGTAGGGCGGCAGGTAGCGTAGCAGCCCCGGCGGTTTCGATGGGCGACGCACGTCGACGCCCTTTTGTGCGGCACGTTGTCCATGTGACGGTGTCCCCGCCACAGGGTCGGGACCAGAACATGCTCGATGTAGGCTTGGAACGGTGCCCGGTTCATGGGTCCATCGAGGATCAAGTGCGGTCATGCCATCTAGGTGCAGGACGACGTTAGGAGTCGAAGTTTTCCAGCCTCTGTGTGGGACAGCGGCCCGACATTGCGGACCCCACAGCCCGGCCATTTTTCGTTGAAGGCCCGATTTCGTCGATGAAGCCCAGGCTGTCCGGATTGAGGTCGGGCGGGGCTTCGACTCAGGCCCTCCGCCCCCTCTTTGGGGGACTCGCCGGCTCTTCCCGGGGGAGCGGTGGGCGACACCCAGGCCGTCTTCAGATCGCCGCGAGGGCTTCGCTGCGACGCTCGAACTTCGAGCGGCGTGGATCACCCTTAGGCAGCTTGTCGGCGAGACTTTTTCGGATGGCTGCGCCGAGCCGATCATGCGTTCTCGCCTGAAGGAGATCACCGGCGGCCTTGCACACCATCGCGGCGGTCGCATGCACCCGCCAATTCGCCAGGGGGACCGTCACACCATCACAAGCAGCCAGGGCCTCGGCAACATCGGCCAGCGCCTCGGATACCTCACCGCAGGCCAAGGCCGCCCGTGCGCGCGCCTCCCATGCCAGTGCCTGCCACGACCGCTCGTCGGTTTGCGCTGCTAGGTCACAAAGGCCTTTCGCACGCAAGTGGGCCGCGGCGCGATCACCTTTCGCAATGAGGACATCAACCAGTCCCCATCCCAGCGCCAAGCGCCAATACCAGTCCAGATGAACCGGCTGCCGCCCCATCTCGTCCTCTGCTGCATGCAGATAGTCGAGCGCAGCGGCAGCGTTCCCGAGGCCCGCCTCGGCCAAGCCACAATGGACCAGCGCGATTCTTCGCTTGATGGGCAACATAGGGGTGGCGGGTGCCGCGGGACGCTCGAAGGCGGTGGCGGCGGCCGGCACACAGTCCTGGAGAACGCCTTCAAAATCCATTGCGTGGAAAAGCAAGGAGCCGCGATACACCTGAATATAATCCACCGCGGAGGGGTCATCCGCCTTTTCGAAAGCGGCGATATTGGTGGCGAATCTCTCAAGTCCAGCTTCGAGTTCCCCAAGGGCTACAAAGGACCAGGGCACGCCGATATGACGCATCCAAACCGCGCCGGCGAGCTCGGCTTCCACCATGTCTTGAGCGCTCTCACGCAGCAGACGGAAGCCATGATCCACGAGGATGCCAACCTCCCGGTAGCGTGTCGAGAACATACACACCATGCTGAAACTGATCTTCGCCCGCGCGATAGCGAGGCTGTCGCCGCTTTCTTCGAGCCGAGCCAGCGCGTTCTCGCATTCGCGAGCGTCGGCCTTGCTCCAACCGGACTGCCACAGCCGCCGTGCGTAGGCCGCCATCCGCGTCACGTCTCGCTGGATCGGGTCGGCCAGTGTCTCGCAGAGCGCCAGGACCTCATCGAGCAAACGGAGGCTTTGCGCAATGTCGTGCCAGCTGGCCGCATAGGCCAAGCCAATCAGCGCTCTGCACTGTGCCTCGACATCACAAAATTGGCCGGCCTTCGTCGCAAGTTCCGCATAGGTCTCTCCGGCCTGAGGATCATGAGCGACGGCTTGGATGCCGGCACGCCGCTCGAGGAACTCTATCTCTGCTGGAGGCCGGGAGACATGAGCAAGGTTTGCGATCAGTTCAAAAGCGCGATCCAGGATCGCCAAGGCATCGCGCCGGGCAAAGCGACCGTTTGCGACGCGCAGGGCGGATCGCAGATAGTCGAGCGCTCGTGACCAATTTCGAGCCAGGGCGAAGTGCTGCGCCAGCCGGATGGCCAGATCGTCGCGAAGATCCGGCGGGTAGATTTCCTCCAATCGCTCGCCGATCATACGGTGCAATTCCGCAAGACGCAGCGGCCCGATTCGATCGTACAGCACTTGCCGATAGACCGCATGACTGAAGGAATAGGTCCGGACAACCCGGTTGTCGGGAAGGGTCAGCAGCTTGCCGCGGCGAATGGTAGACGAGGGGAAGTCGTCGCAGACGGCTTCGAAGGACCGCTCATCCATCTCCGCGGCGCGGGCCGTCGTCGCTGGGTCGAAAGGATCGCCAGCCACGCATGCGGCCTCGAGCACGCGCCGTTGCTCATTCGTCATTCCTTCCAGCTTTAACTCAATCGAGCGCCCGAGCGTCGGGTGGGTCTCGGATGCCAGCTTGCTGAGGGGGACAAGGGAGCGCCAGCCAAGCCCTGTCCGTTCGACGTTTCCACGCTGAAGCAAATGCTCCAGCACCACTCGCATGAACAATGGATTGCCGCCGGTACGCTCTTCGATGAACTCGCCGAACTCCGAAGAACTTGCGACATCCCCGGTGCCACCCGACAAGATCTCGATGATCGCGCTCGCTGACAGCGGGACGAGTTCGATCTCTGTGGAGAATTTGCGCAGAGCAAGATCCTGCGTCATCTGGCGCAAAGGCCGCTGAGCTGCCGTCAAGTCCTCTGGCCGATAGGTTGCAATCAGTAGAAGCTTCGCGCACGAGCGGCGGCGACACAACGCTGAGATCAGGTCGATCGTCGCGAAATCGGCCCAGTGCAGATCCTCCAGCACCAGGATCAGGGGGCGCTCTGTTGCTAGCGCCTCGAACAGACCGCACGCCTCACGCACCATCCGGCTCGGCGCCCCGTGCATTGCCTGCTGCTGCAGCGCCATCCGCTCGGCTGCGGAAAACTGCGCCGGCATCTGGGCCGCCCAGGAGGGAGCCAGGGACTCAAGCGCCCGAACAGCCCCGGTGCCGGCATCCTTGCCGAGCTCTCCCAGCGCCTCAAAGATCGGATAGTAGGGCTCGGCCCCCGCGAAATTCTCGACGCAATGGCCTTGCGCGACGACGAAATCGGCATAAGTCGACGCATGGGCCAGGAACTGCTGGACCAGCGTCGTCTTGCCAAACCCCGGTTCGCCGCTGATGAACGCCGCCTGGGGTTCGCCTGCAGCCGCATGCTCGAGCAGCGCCAAGAGGCTGTGCAGCGCCTCGGCACGGCCGGCGAATATGCCCAGATCGACAATGGGGCCGCGCTTTCCGACTGAAGACGGGGCTGCCCTCAACCTGCCGATGAAGCGATAGCCCCGGCCCCGCTCTGTCTCGATAAACCGGGGACTGGAGATGGTGTCGCCTAGAGCCGTCCTGATCGCGAGAATATGGCTCTTCAGCACCTCGGGTTGCACGTGCACGCCTGGCCATAACGCTTCCAGCAGTTCATTGTGAGTCACCAGCCGGCCGAAGTTTTCGGCCAAGTAACGAAGGACGTCGAACGACCTCGGCGTCAGCTTGACGCGCTCATCCTCGCCGTCGGTGCGGGTGCGCCAGAGGCAGAGATTATCCCGGTCGATCCAGAACGCTGACGCATCGGCCACGTCGATCATGGCATGGCTTCCATTGGCAAAGGCGGCGGACATTGCCTCGATCCCAGCGAGTCAGCGCTCGAAGTGGGCGTCGGCGCAAGCGTCGAGGGCCGCATCCGCCTGCCCGCAGACAATCGCTCATCATGGAGTGATGACCGGCAATCACGCCTCAACAAGCAGAGCCTGCGTGTCGGGCAGCCCTTCTGCAACCATACGAGCATCGGCTCAAGCTGTTCCTTTGGTCAGACCCTCTCATATTTGGGTCTTGGTTGTTGTAAAGGTGACGACTGGCCGTGGCCAAGAGGCATCAGAGCAGCCCCATCGACCTGGCCCGACACACCGCCTCGGTTCGAGTGCTAGCGGCCAGCTTCATGAAGATCCGCTTTACGTGCGATTTCACCGTTTCCGGTGAGATTGCAAGAGCTCGGGCGATCTGCTTGTTCGGAAAGCCCTCGCCGATCAGGCCGAGGATCTCACACTCCCGTGCCGAGAGCGTATCGCCGACATGGTTCGCGGTTCGCACGGACTGTCTTTCGATTTGGTGGGCATCCCGCTGCGACAGCAGGCTGCCTAAGATGGGCAGAATGTCGCTGTCCGCCGACCCGGGCGCCTCGCACCGGGCATAGGCTCGCCTCAGGAGCGTTCCCGATCCCTCCCCGCCCTCAAGAAAGGTTTGGTACACACCTGCGGCCACACCGACCTGGAGCGTGTGGAGCATGAGCGCGTCCGCCTCCTCAGTCTCGCCGATCACGGCGAGCATCTCCGCCAGTTCCACCGCCAGCCGGCATCCGGAATAGAGACCCCGCTTCTCGACGGCCTGACGGTAGAGTTGCCGCAGCGCTACCACGGCTTCGACCGACGGCTCCTCAGCCCAGGAGACGCGCCAGCGCGTCAGTGTGCGGAACCGTCCGATCTCAGTATCAATATGCCCGGGGCCCGCGCGATGCGTCCTAGCAAGGCGATCGAGGTGCTCGAAGCAGAGACGGGCCTCCTTTCGTCGGCCCTCCCGCAGCAGCAGGCTGGCGCGCTCGGCGAGGCACACCGCGATCAGTCTCGGCCAGCCACGCCGTTCCCCCAGCGCTTCGGCTTCGCGAAGCAGTAGGGACGCCAATTTGAACTGCATCCTGTGCTGGGCGATCCGCGTTAGGACGAGATACGCGCGCAAGGCGCAATCGACTGGACTTACCGCATTGATTGCAGGCAGACGGTCGCGGAGGATTTTGTCAGCTTGGTCCAGAAGGCCCTCCTCGTACAGCACCTGTGCAGTGAGACATGCCGGAAGAGCCGAGAGGCCGCCGAGTCCTCCGGGCACGGCCTCAGCGATGGCCGAGGCGTCGGACGCCAGCCGCTTGGCCGTGGCGATATGCATCTGATGAAACGCCGCCACCGCCTCGATCGACAGGTCGAGCACTGCGGAGATGGCCCGCGACTTCGACCATTCTGTGCGAGGTTGATGCCTCGGCAGCGAATGGAAGACGTCAAAGTCGCCGAGGTGCCAGTATCCCAGGCGGCAAAGAGTAGCAGCGGCGTGGCGCCGGGAGTTCGAGTCGTTCTCCTTCAAATGGGACAGGGCGATCGGAAGGGCGGCGGGGCTGTTGTCCTGGAAGGCCAGACCGGACGCCCGGAGCAGTTGCGCCACCGCACGAAACCGCCGCGCCTCGGCGGACGGAATGTCATCGAGCTGCAGTTCAATGCGATCGATCGAGCCGAGAGCCTCGTCGATCTGAGACGCCAGTATCAGACGCCGCGCCTGTGCAAGACCCCGCCTGATCTGGAATTGTGAGCCGCCGGTCAGGTTCCGCCGCGCCCTGCATCCCGCGAGGGTACCGAATATCGATTCGTCTGGGGAGAGCCGCTCGGAGGGCAGGCCGGTGCTCGGTTCTCCGCCGAGAGCCGGAAGTAGCACCGGCGAGTCCGGAATTCGGAGCATCTCGGAAGTTTCTGGAACACCACTCTGCGTCATGACATCATTCCCGCGCGCTTCGCAAACGAGACATCCAGCAGACGGACACCGCTGCCGGGACAGTGCATTATCCCGGAGGCTAAGGCGGAAGCCCCCTGCGGTCGTGATGCCCAGGTAATCTTTGCGTAGAGATTCGGTCTCGTTCAGTGTAGCGACGGTCGCGATGGCGTCGGGGCCCGGCACGCGATCCTCCCGTGTCCGCCGGAACGGCGATCCAATCCCCCGTAAGGGGGATGGCCGCGGCCCTGGGAAAGGGGCAATTTTTCTTCCGGAGCCGCGCTCGTCGTGGTCCTTGAGCAGCGCACGCCAGCGGCGCAACAGTGTCGAGCAAGGGGCGAAGTACCCTCGCCTCGGCTCTGCCGCGTCTCCTGATGAGGGTGCCGCGTGGGGGGTAACGGCGATGACGGTCGACAGCAACCTGACGGAACTGACCGCCGTCATCGTCGCCAGCTTCGTCTCCAACAATCCGATGACGGCAATCGAACTGCCGACACTGATTTCGACCGTGCACGCAACGCTGCTCAGGATCGACGGACTCCGGACGGGTTCGGCGGCTGTCCGGACGCCTGCCGTGCCGGTCGAGGAGTCGATCACCCGGGAATATCTGGTTTGCCTTAACGACGGACAAAAGTTGCGCTCGCTCAAACGCTATCTCAAGCGCAAGTACGCTCTGTCGCCGGAGGAATACCGGAGCCATTGGGGATTGCCGGACGATTATCGATGGTTGCGCCCGGCTATGCCGAGCTTCGTGCGAGAATCGCGAAACGACAGGCGGGCGACCCAGCCGGCCGATCCAGCGCGCCGAAGCGGGACGATACATGAGCGCCTGCCGTGCAGTTGTGACAGATGATTCCACCGGCCTATTCTTGCCGTAGCCCTTCCCCGCCTCGGCCCGGATAGGCGCGGAAGGGCCAGCCGGCGCCTACCCCCGAATTTGGCCACGGGACTGCATGGATGGCCCGAACATCCGCCACGACAAGATTCCGCGGCACGGCAACCGTCAGGGCGATGCCGCCGAGATCTCTGGGCTCAACGCCGACGCCGAGCGTCCGGGACTTGGGGCCGGTTGACAGGGTTTGATGCTCCGATGCGCGATACCTTCGATTGGAGAGGGCCGGCTAGGACTTGCAGAGCCAACTAGATCTTGTCCCATTTCTCCCTGAGCGCCTTCTTGTCGACCTTGCCAACGCTCGTTTTGGGGAGCGCGTCGACAAACAGGATCTCGTCCGGGATTCCGTATTTCGAGATTACTCCGGCACCAGCGAAAGCTCTCAGATGAGCCTTGATCTGCCTATCGCTGAGTTCGGTGCCTGTCCCGGCCTCCCTGACGACGAGCGCAAATGGACGCTCGCCCCATTTGTCGTCCTTGACGCCGACGACGGCGGCCTCCGCCACCCCCTCGCACTGGGATATGAGGTCTTCGATCTGGATCGACGACACCCATTCGCCGCCGGTCTTGATGACATCCTTCATCCGGTCGACGACGCGAAGGTAGCCGTTCGGCTCGATGACGCCGATGTCGTTGGTGTGCAGGTAACCGCCGGCCCACAACCGCTCGGAAGCCTCGGCATCGTCGACATATCCCTGGGTGAGCCACGGGGCACGCACGACAATCTCGCCGGTGGTCTTGCCGTCATGGGGCACTTCGCTCCGATCCGCGTCGACCAGGCGGATATCGACCAGCGGCGCAGGGATGCCCGCCTTGATCCGGATCTCGACCTCCGTCTCCGGGTCGCTGGCAAGGTCCGCGGATTTCACCTGCGCCATGCACAGCAGCGGTGCGCTCTCCGACATCCCGTAGCCGGCAAAGACGTCGACGCCCAGCGCGAGTGCCTGCCTGGCGAGGGCCTTCGGCAGTTCCGAACCGCCGACCACCATCTTCAGGCCGGCGAGATCGGTGTCCGCCGCCGTGGCCGCGCCAAGCAGCATGTGCAGGATCGTCGGCACGCCATGCGTGAAGGTGACGCCCTCGGTCTTGATCAGCTTGAGCAGCACGGCGGCGTCGTAGCGACCGGGATACACCTGCTTGACGCCGGAAAGCGTCGCCGTCCACGGCAGCCCCCAGGCATGGGCATGAAACATCGGCGTGATCGGCATGTAGACGTCGTCGCGACAGAACCGTCCTTGTTGCGCCGCAGTCCCGAGAAACGCCATTTCCGCAAGCGAATGAAGCACCACCTGTCGATGGCTGAAGGAAACGCCTTTCGGCGCGCCCGTCGTCCCGGTCGTGTAAAAGGTGGTGGCAACGGCATTTTCGTCGAAGTCGGGAAAGTGGTGATCGGGCGAGGCGTCGGAGAGAAGATCCTCATATTCCCCGACAAACGTCAGGCTGCCGGTTTCAGGCGCGGGTCGATCCGACATCACGACCATTCGCCTTACCTTGGGCAGCGGATCTTTGATGCCCTCCAGCAGCGGTACAAAGTCATCGTTGACGAGAAGCACCGAGGCGCCCGCGTGATTGATCGTGTAAGCGATCTGTTCGGGCGGCAACCGGACATTCACCGTCTGCAGGACAGCCCCCATCATCGGGACGGCGAAGTAAGCCTCCAGGAACCGATTGCTGTCCCAGTCGAGCACACCGACAGTGTCGCCTGGACCAACGCCGAGCCTGGTGAGGCAGGATGCAAGCCGCCCGATGCGCTCACGCAACTGTCGGTAGGTGAATCGCTTCAGGTCGCGATAGACGATAACCTGGTCCGGCGCCTGCAAAAGCGGTGTGTGCCACAACTGCTTTACAAGAAGTGGGTAGTTGTAAGCGGATTTGGCGACCTGCATGAACGTGTCGGCCATCGTGGCGTCCCCAGGGAAATGGCGGCGGGTTGATGCCCGTCGCCGGGCACCAACTCCATCCACCGTGCATCGCGTTTCGAGGACGCGTCGCGGTCCGGACGCCCGGGCGACGCGTTCACCCCACTTCGGCTACGACCTCGCTGCCGCGGCCTTGGCCCGCAATTCGAGCAGACCGATCAGCACCTCGTCCCGCTCCGCGGCCAGATCGTCGATCGAGCGCGAGCCCACCTCGGCATGAACGCCGGCGATCAGCTTTTCCTGGAGCTCGGGAGTCAGTTCCGGCGACCCCAGGACCTTCCACCATGCCGTCATCGGGCCGGTGAACTGGTGCAGGAAGTGCTCCATGCCGCCCTGACCACCGCCGAGATGGTTGAGGAGGACCTGGCCCATGATGCCCCACCGGAGCCCGGGGCCCCAACACAGCGCGGCGTCGGCATCGGCGACGCTGACAACGCCCTCGGCCACCAGATGGTACACCTCCCGGGCCAGGGCGGCCTGCAGGCGATTGGCGACATGCCCGGGCACTTCCTTGTTCAGGCGAACGGTCCGCTTGCCCAGCGCGGTGTAGAAGTGCGAGGCGTGCCGGATCGTCTCCTCGGACGTCTTCGCGCCACCGACGATCTCGACCAGCGGGATCAGGTGCGGCGGGTTGAACGGATGCGCGATGACGCAGCGCTCCGGGTGCGACGGGCAGCCGGATTGGATCTCGCTCATCGTCAGGCCGGACGAGCTCGAGGCGATGATCACATCGGGCGGCAGCAGCGCATCGAGCTGCCCGTACAGCTTCTTCTTGAAATCGATCCGCTCGGGTCCGTTTTCCTGGACGAGATCAGCGCCCTTCACCGCCTCGGCCAGGTCGGCCTCGAAGGCCAGCCGCAGCGGGGAGGCGCCGGGGGAGAGCCCCAGCCTTTCGAGCGCGGGCCACGCCTCGTCGACAAAGCGTCTCAGCGAGGCTTCCGCATCGGGGGCGACATCCGTCGCCACGACATCGAGGCCCTTCGCCAGGAAGAGTGCCGCCCAGCTCGCGCCGATGACACCCGTACCGATGATGGCGACCGTCGAGATCGGCCTGTTGCCAACCATGGTCAATTCTCCTGTGAGGGGATTTCGGCGTAGGCGACGCCGGCCAGATTGCCCTGCGCGGCGAGAAGCACACGCTTGTCGGAACCATCGAGCGCCGCGGAATACAGCGAGCCGCCGAGGTCGGTGACGAACATCCGGTTGGCGGGAACATCGAGCGCAAGGCCGATGCCTTCCATCAGGTCGCTGACGACGAGCTCCGGCTCGGAACCACTGCTGGCCGGTATATCGATCGACGCGCGATTGACCGAATTGCCGAATGGCGGGTTGCCGCGATCCGTCCAATAGAGAACCCGGCTTTCGAGGTCGAGCTCCAGATCGATCGGTTCCGGCAGGCCGTCGAACCACACTTCGATATCCGAGCGCCCGGCGGCATTCTCGCCTTCCGGGATGTCGATGCCGGCGCGGAGGATACGGCCGCGGCCGGCATTATCCGGCCCCTTCTGCGTCCAGTAGATCTGCCGGCGCTTGGGATCGATCGTGATGCCGACGCACCACTGCGTGGCGTCGCCGCGGCCGTTGCCGCCATCGCCTGTCTTGACCAGCGTCTCGACATCGGTGCCGTCGAGATTGGCACGCATCACACGCATGCCCTCGCGGTCGCACCAATAGAGCTTGCCTCTCCGCTTCTCCAGGTGAAGCTGCTTCGGCGTGAAAGTGACGCCCTGGGGCACGATGACCTTGCGGTTGGTCCCGTCCAGGTTGGCGCGCTCGATGGAGCCGTCGTTGAGGGTAGGCACGCCCATATTGGTCCAGTAGATATGGCCGGCCTCGACATCGACCACGATGCCATCGGGAAAATGGCAGTCGGCGACGATGACCTTCCGCTCGGATCCGTCCGGCCTCATCGAATGAATGCGGCCGCCGCTGAGTTCAAGGACGTACAATCGGCCGGTCTCGGCCTGGCGGCCGGATTCTGGTTTAGGCTTCGTTGCAAAAGCATCAGTCATGGCTCTTCCTTTCACAGCCCAGGTGTGCATGCCCAGGCATTGCCGCGGCATCGCGCCCTGCCCGGTCGTCGGTAAATGGCCTAGGGGATCGGTGTAGTGTGCCCGGTTCCGGTGACGTGAGGCGGCCGCCTCTCCAGAAATGCCGACAGCGCTTCCGTCGCCTCTTCGGAACGTACCTGCACGCTGAAGGCTTCGTTCTCCGCCGTCATGGCCGCCCTGACCTGGTCGCGAAAAGAGCGCTTCAGAAGTCGCTTGGTGGCCTGCAGCGCCCCAGCCGGTTTTCCGGCTAGGATCCGCGCCGCTTCGGTCGCCGCCGGCAAGGAATCCTGATCGGGCACCACCTGCGTGACCAACCCGAGCTCCGCGGCACGCCTGGCATCGAATGGCCGTCCCAACAGGATCAACTCCGCCGCACGAGCAGGCCCAAACGTAATCGGAGCGAGCCAGGTCGATCCGAACTCCGGCACCAAGGCGAGGCTGGTGAAGGGCATCTGGAACTTGGTGCTCTCCCCGGCATAGACGAGATCGCAATGGAACAGCATGGTGGTTCCACCCCCGATCGCGGCACCACGCACGGCAGCCACCAGCGGCTTGTCGAAATCGAGCAGCGCATTCATCATGCGAGCCTGCGCAGACTCCCCCGGCCCCGGAGGGTTCGCCAGAAAATCCTCGATGTCGTTTCCCGCGCAGAAAGAATCGCCTGCGCCGTGCCAGAGCACGACGCGGATGTGCTCATCCCTGGCCGCGTCTCGGAAGATTGCTGCGAGCCTGTCGTACATGCTCGCAGTCATCGCATTCAGCTTTACCGGGCGATTCAGCTCGACGCGAAGTATCCCTTCCGCCAGATCGGTGACCACATCGTTCATCGACTTGCCTCCATCCACTCAATCTTATTCGGACCGGCACGGTCCGAGCCGTTGTGACGCATCGGGTTACGCGGTGCGCCCTGCGGCATTCGGAACGGTGCCGCTGGTGTTCAGGTTGTCGATCTCGCTCGCGCTGAAGCCAAGTTGCGCGAGGATTTCCGCATTGTGCTCGCCGAGTTCGGGCGCGCGTCTGGCCGGAACCTTGGCGACGCCATGCACCTGGATCGGGCTGCTGATGGTCGAGGTTAGCTTGCCGCCGGCGCCGTCGAGCGGAACGACGATGTCGTTCGCCCTGAGCTGGGGGTCGTTGATCACTTCACTGGGGGCGTGCACCTCGCCGAAGGTGAGATGGGCCTGCTCAAAGACCTCGCGCCAGTGCGCCATCGGCTGCGACGCGAAGGTCTGGTCCAGCACCGCCGTCAGCTGCGCCGCGTTCGCGGCCTGTTTCGCCGGGTCGGCAAACCGGGCATCCGTCAACAGATCCGGGCGGGCGATGCCATGCGCCAGTGCCGGCCACTTGTCCGGTGTCAGCACGATCAGGAACCACAGGTCGTCGGCGGCGCGATAGACGTTGAACGTCGCGTTGGGCGGATCGGCCCGGTCGTGCAGCGGGAAGAAGGCCGCGCCACACAGCGCGGCCTGGACGGAGACCGCACTAGCCCAGACGCCGGAGGCGAGTAGCGACGTCGTGACGTACGAGCCCTTGCCGGAGCGCTCGCGCCGGTAGAGCGCCGTGACGATCGCCGAATACAGGCTCATCGCGGTGGCATGGTCGCCGCTGCCCGACACAGGCAGCGTCGGCGGAGCTCCGGCATCCCGGGTCAGCGACAGCAGGCCGCTGCGCGCCCAATAGGCCGTAATGTCGAAGCCCGGAAGCTGTGCGTCCGGCCCCTTGTCGCCATAACCGGTGACATCCGCGTAGATCAGGCGCGGATTCCACGGCGCGACATCCTCATAGCCGAGCCTGAGCTTCTCGCGCGCGGGATGCGGCGTGTTGACGATCAGAACATCCGCCCACTCGACCAGCCGGCGAAGGACATCTCTCGCCCCCGGCGACTTGAGGTCGAGTGCCAACCCTCGCTTGTTTCGGTTGTTGAGGTGCCAGGGATAATTGTCGTTGGCGCGCGGCAGCGGCGGAATTTCATATCCGATCCGCCATGTGTCGCCGGTCGGCGCCTCGACCTTGATCACGTCGGCGCCGAAGTCGGACAGGATCACCGCGGCCCCCGGACCGGCGATGAAGCTCGCCAGGTCCACCACCTTCACTCCGGAGAAAATGTTGTCGCTTGCCATGTGCTGTGCTTTCCGAATTGCCGTTTGCGGCGGATGTCCGTCATCGTCCGTGGAACCGGGGCGCGCGCTTTTCCTGGAAGGCGGCCGTGCCCTCCCTCTTGTCTTCGGTCGCGGCGCAGAGCCCGAAATAGGCGGCCTCGAGCAGCAGGCCTTCGCCCTGGCTCGCCTCACTGCCCCGGTTCACCGCATCGAGCGCGAAGCTGACGGCAACGGGCGCGTTTGCGGCGATCTTGGTCAGAATCGCCTCGGCGCGTGAGATCAGCTCCGCGGCCGAGACGATCTCGTTGACGAGCCCGATGCGATGGGCCTCCTGCGCGCTGATCATGTCGCCGGACAGGATGAGCTGCAGGGCCCGCCCCTTGCCGACCAGTCGCGGGAGTCGTTGCGTTCCGCCGCCGCCAGGGATGAGCCCGAGAGCAACTTCCGGCTGGCCGAACCTGGCGGAGTCCACCGCGATCCTGATGGTGCAGGCCATCGCAGTCTCGCAGCCGCCGCCAAGGGCAAAGCCGTTCACGGCCGCAATGACCGGCTTGCCGAGGTTTTCGATGAGATCGAGGACACTCTGCCCGAAACGGCTGGACCGTTCCGCCTCGACCGCCGAGACCTGCGCGAGCTCGCCGATATCAGCGCCCGCGATAAACGCCTTGTCACCGGCGCCGGTCAGAATGACGCCGCGGATCGCGGCATCGTCCCGGGCGTCCTCGAAGGCCCTCCCCAGATCCGACCACGTCGCCTTGTTCAGGGCGTTGAGGACGTTCGGGCGGTTCACGGTGATGTGGGCAATGTCGTCCTTTTTGGAATAGAGGACGTTTGCGAGCGCCGGGCCCGCCGTTTCCGAAGCCATGATGAATGTCCCGTTCAGGAAGGGCGGAAGCCAGGGCGAACCCGGGGTTCGCCTTGGCTCACACGAAGGCGCCAAGCCCGGTGATGGCTTTGCCCACGATCAGATTCTGCATCTGGTAGGTGCCTTCGTAGGAGTAGAGCGCTTCGGCATCCGCGAAGAAGCGCGCGACGTTGTAGTCGGCGACGATGCCGTTGCCGCCCAGGATCTCGCGGCCCCAGGAGACGGTCTCGCGCGACTTGGCGGTGCAGAACGCCTTCGCCAGCGAGGCGTGATGGTCTTCGAGCTTGCCGTCGTCATCCATCTGCGCCAGGCGGACCATCAGGCACTGGCACGCGGTCACATTGGCAAGCATCTTGGCGAGCAGGTCCTGCACCAGTTGGAATGAAGCGATCGGCTTGCCGAACTGCAGTCGCTCCTGCGCGTATTTCAGCGTGGCCTCGAACGCGCCCATCTGGATGCCGGTCGAGGCCCAGCCGACCATGTACCGCGTCATGCGCAGCACCCGTGCGGTGTCGCGGAACGAGTTACCGCTCTGCAGGCGGTCCCCCTCCGGCACCCGGACGTCCTGCAGCGTGATGACACCGTTCTGGACGACCTTGAGCGCGATCTTGTGCTCGATCTTCTCGACGGTGAAACCCGGCGTCGTTTTGTTCTCGACGATGAAACCCTTCACCTGGTTGTCGGCGAGGTCGCGCGCCCAGATGATCGAGACGTCACACCACGTCGCGTTGCCGATCCAGCGCTTCTGCCCGTTGAGCACCCAGGTGTCGCCGTCACGCTGGGCGGTGGTGGTGAGCCCTCCGCTCGTGCCCGAGCCGACCAGCGGTTCGGTCAGGCCGAAACAGCCGATTTTCTCCCAACGCGCCATCGGCGGCAGCCATTTCTGCTTCTGCTCCTCCGATCCGTCGAGATAGATCGAGCCCATGGCCAGGCCGCTGTGCACGCCGAAGAAGGTGCAGAATGAAGCGTCGACGCGGGCCAGCTCCATCGCGACGAAGCCGAACAGCTTCTGGCTTCCGCCGGCGCAGCCATACCCCTCGAAGCCAAGCCCGCCGATCCCGAGTTCCTTGAACGAGGGTAGCAGCTCGAATGGAAACGCGTCGTCGGACCAGTATTTGTTGATGATGGGCTGAACCCTGGTCTCCATATAGGTCCGCACCTTCCTGACCACCGCCAACTCATCCGGGGTCAGGGTATCCACGAGCTGGTAGAAGTCGCTGTTCGGCAACGGAAGCGGCTTCGGCTCCTTTTTTGCTGAGGTCGCCGAACTTGTGACTGGCGCCGCCGGTATTGCCATTTCATTGCTCCTTCGATGTCACTGGAGTGGTCGTCAGCGAAGTTAGTGG
>NZ_JBYRFX010000121.1:0-3162 GCF_057815775.1 Inquilinus sp. | reverse complement strand
GCCGCCAGCCCGTCATGCAGCTCGACCATGGTGGCGCGGGTGTTCGGCTCGGTCCGGCCGCCGGCGCCGACCGTCACCAGCGCATTCGGCTCGGCAGCACCCGCGGTCAGGATGCCGCGTGGCCGGTGGTACTTGAAGCTGCGGCCGACCAGCTGGACCCCGTTCGCCAGCAGGGCGGAGGCCAGGCTGTCGCCGGCATGGCCATGCAGCGGCCGGCCGTCGAAGCTGAAATTGAGCGACGTGGCGCGGTCGATGCGGCCGCCCTGGGCTAGGCGGGAACTGGTCATGCCGGCGACCCGTCGGTCTTGGCCAGCGCCGCGTCGGCGACGCCGTAGACGGCATGGGTCACGGTATCGCGCTCGACCACCAGCCAGCGCCGGCAGCCGGAGGAATGGTGCCAGTGCTCGCGGTGCCGGCCGCGCGGGTTGTCGCGCAGATAGACATAGGCGTACCAGGCCTCCGCGCCGGCCTCCGGCGCCGGGCGCTCCAGGCCGGCATCGCCGCGGATGGTGAATTCCTCCTTCGGGCGCGGGCCGCAATGGGGGCAGGAGATCAGGCTGGCCATGGTCCGGGGCCCTCAGTGCAGGTTCGGCTGGGCGCCGACGCCCTTTTCGTCGAGGAGATGGCCGCGCGCGAACCGGTCGAGGCGCAGCGCCCGCGCGGTCTGGTGCGGCTCGTTCTTCGCGATCAGATGCGCATAGCAGAAGCCGGAGGCCGGGGTGGCCTTGAAGCCGCCATAGCACCAGCCGGTGTTCAGATAGAGGTTGTCGATATGGGTGCGGTCGATGACCGGCGACCCGTCCATGCTCATGTCCATCACCCCGCCCCAGGCCCGCAGCGTGCGCACCCGCGACAGCGCCGGGATCATGGCGACGCCCGCCTCGGCGACATGCTCGACCGTCGCCAGATTGCCGCGCTGGGCATAGGAGTTGTAGCCGTCGATGTCGCCGCCGAAGACCAGCCCGCCCTTGTCTGATTGCGAGACGTAGAAATGCCCGGCGCCGAAGGTGACAACGGTGTCGATGAACGGCTTCAGTCCCTCGGACACGAAGGCCTGCAGCACATGGCTCTCGATCGGCAGGCGCAGCCCGGCCATGTCGGCGACGACGGTGGAGTTGCCGGCCGCGGCCAGGGCCAGCTTGCCGCAGCCGATGAAGCCGCGGCTGGTCTCGACGCCGGTGACCCGGCCGCCCTCGCTGCGGATGCCGGTCACCTCGCACTGGGTGATGATGTCGACGCCGCGGGTGTCGGCGCCGCGGGCATAGCCCCAGGCGACCGCATCGTGCCGCACCGTGCCGCCGCGGCGCTGCTGCAGGCCGCCCATGATCGGGAAGCGGGCGTTGTCGAAATCGAGGAAGGGCAGCTTCTCCTTCAGCGCTTCGCGGTCCAGCAGGTCGGCGCCGACGCCCAGCAGCTGCATGGCGTTGCCGCGGCGGGTATAGGCGTCGCGCTGCGCGTCGGAATGGAACAGGTTGATGACGCCGCGCTGCGAGACCATGGCGTTGAAGTTGAAGTCCTGCTCCAGCCCCTCCCACAGCTTCATCGACAGCTCGTAGAACGGGTTGTTGCCGGGCAGCAGGTAGTTGGACCGGATGATCGTGGTGTTGCGGCCGATGTTGCCGGAGCCGAGATAGCCCTTCTCGACCACCGCGACATTGGTCACGCCGAATTCCTTGGCCAGGTAATAGGCGGTGGCCAGGCCATGGCCGCCGCCGCCGACGATGATCACGTCGTAATGCGGCTTCGGCGACGGGCTGCGCCAGGCCGGCGCCCAGGACGCGTTGCCGCGCAGGCCGTTCAGGAAGATCGAAAGGGCGGAATAGCGCATCGGTGAATCCCGGCAGGACCCCCGCATCATGACAGAACCCTCGGGCATGGCTTGCCGGGAAGGGACCGCAATCGATAAGAAAGGGACATGAATGTCGGCTTCATCCTGGTCCCCGGCTTCGCGCTGATGTCCTACGCCGCGGCGACCGAGCCGCTGCGGGCGGCCAACCTGCTGGCGGGGCGGGAGATCTACCGGGTCTCGGCGTTCTCGCCCGATGGCGCGCCGGCCTTGTCCTCCTCCGGCATCGCCGTGCCCGCGGCCGCCCTGCCGTCGCACGGCTCCGGCTTCGACATGGTGTTCGTCTGTGCCGGCGGGTCGCCGCGCGACTGGCACCACCCGGCGATCTTCGCCTGCCTGCGGCAGCTGGCCCGCGACGGCGTCCGGATCGGCGGCATCTCCGGTGGGCCCTATCTGCTGGCCGCGGCCGGCCTGCTGGCGGGGCGCGACTTCACCATCCATTGGGAGCACGCGCCGGCGCTGCTGGAGGCGTTCCCCGACCTGGCGCCGCGGCAGGCGCGCTTCGTGATCGACGGCAACCGCATCACCTGCGGCGGCGGCGTCGCGCCGCTCGACATGATGCATGTGCTGATCGCCGAGCGGATGGGGCCGGATTTCGCGCGGCGGGTCAGCGACTGGTACCTGCACACCCAGCTGGGCGACCCGGCCGCGCCGCAGCGGGCGTCGCTGGCCGAACGCTACGGCGTGCATCATCCCGGCCTGCTCGCCGTGCTGGAGCGGATGGAGGAGACGATCGAAACGCCGCTCGACCGGGCGGCGATGGCGCGGATCGCTGGGGTCACGCCGCGGCATCTCGACCGGCTGTTCGCCGGCCATCTCGGCATCGGCTTCCTCGACCAGTATCGCCGGATCCGGCTGCAGCACGCCCATCGCCTGCTGAAGCAGAGCCCGCTGCTGGTCTCGGAGATCGCGGTGGCGACCGGCTTCTCCAGCGCCGGCCACTTCTCCCGCCTGTTCCGCGATGCCTATGGTTGCACGCCGAGCGAGCTGCGTCGGGCGTAAGTTTTCTCCAGAGTTGAGGGAATTTCACTATGGGGATAGCCTGGGTGCCGAGCGCCACCCGCCAGGATCCCCTCATGACATCCAAGCCCAAAGACCCGGCGCGCGGCCAGGCCGCCGCATTTTCCCAGGATCCGCACGCCGTGCGCGAGCCGAAGGACAACAACCGCGAAATTTCGATCGGTCACGAGGTGCGGACCTATCGCAAGAAGCTCGGAATCACGGTGACGGACCTGGCCGCCGCCACCGGCATCTCGCTCGGCATGCTGTCGAAGATCGAGAACGGCAACATCTCGCCGTCGCTGACCACGCTGCAG
>NZ_JBYRFX010000120.1:0-11190 GCF_057815775.1 Inquilinus sp. | reverse complement strand
GCCCCTGGATTGCCCGGTCAAGCCGGGCAATGACAAAAAAAGGGGAGGAGAGGGGGAGGAGTCAGGCGCTCAGGCCGGGCAGGCGATAGGCCTCGATCGCCGAGCGGCCGAAGATCTGGGCCTTGTCGGCGTCGCCTAGATCCTCCAGGCAGGTCCGCAGTGCACCGATGACGTCCTCATAGCTGCCGGCGACCAGACAGACCGGCCAGTCGGTGCCGAACATGCAGCGATCGGGGCCGAAGATGCGCAGCGTCTCGGCGACATAGGGCTTGAGGTCCGCCGGCGTCCAGTCGCGCCAGTCGGCCTCGGTGATCATGCCGGACAGCTTGCACCAGACATGGTCGCGATGGGCGGCGAAGCCGCGCATCAGCGCCGCCCAGGGTTCGAAGCCGCCGCCCTTGATGTCGGGCTTGGCGATGTGGTCGACGACGAAGCGCAGGTCCGGGAAATCCGCCACCGTGCGCAGCACCGCCGGCAGGTGCGGCAGCTTGGGCACGAGGTCGTAGACCAGCCCGGCATCGGCCAGGGCCCGCAGGCCGCGGCGGACATCGTCGCGCAGCAGCCAGTTGGGGTCCGCCTCCTCATGGATCAGGTGGCGGATGCCGACCAGCCAGCGCCCCTCCGGCGCCGCCTTCAGCTCGGCCAGGGTCTGGCCGACCTTGGGGTCGGTCAGATCGACCCAGCCGACCACCCCGGCGACGAAGCCCGTCGCCTCGGCGATCCGGATATAGTCCCAGGTCTCGCCGAGATCGTTCCAGGTCTGCACCAGCACGGTGCCGGAGACGCCGTTCGCCTGCACCGCAGGCTGCAAATCCGCCGGCGCGAAGATGCGCCGGATCGGGGCGAACGGGCCGCTGATCCAGCCATAGTCGCCGTTGTCGGGGTCCCAGAAATGCTGGTGCGAATCGATGATCGGGGAGGTCATGGCCGATGTCCGGATGCCGAGGGGTGGAGGGTTTGGAGACCGACTACCAACGTTGATGGACGAAGGGCTTGACGTCCTGGTCGTAGATCGCCCGCAGCTCGGCCATCACGTCGGGCGGCAGGGCGGCGAGATCGGCGGCCTCGGAGTTGGATTTGGCCTGGGCCCCGTTGCGGGCGCCGGGGATGACCACGGTCACGGCGTCGAACATCAGGATCCAGCGCAGCGCGAACTTCGCCATGGTGGTGTCGCCGCCGACCAGCGGCCGCACCCGCTCGACCGCCTTCAGGCCCTGTTCATAGGGCACGCCGGAGAAGGTCTCGCCGACGTCGAACGCCTCGCCGTTGCGGTTGAACAGCCGGTGGTCGGTGGCCTCGAACTTGGTGTCGGCGCGGAACTTGCCGGACAGCAGGCCGCTGGCCAGCGGCACACGGGCGATGATCGCCGTCTTCTTCTCCTCGGCCAGGCCAAACAGCAGCTCGGCCGGGCGCTGGCGGAAGATGTTGAAGATGATCTGGATGCTCTGAACGTTCGGGTATTCCAGGGCCTTCAGCGCTTCCTCGACCCGCTCGACGCTGACGCCGTAGTGCTGGATCTTGCCCTGCTCGACCAGCCGGTCCAGCGCGCCGAACACCTCCGGGTGGTAGTACAGGTCGGTCGGCGGGCAGTGCAGCTGCACCAGATCCAGCGTCTCGACGCCGAGATTGGTCAGGCTGCGGTCGATGAAGCCGGACATGGTCTCGAGATTGTAGCCCGCGACCTCCTGCTGCGGCAGGCGGCGGCCGGTCTTGGTGGCGACATAGGGCTTGTCGCCGCCGCGCTCCTTCAGCACGCGGGCGATCAGCTGTTCCGACCGGCCGTCGCCATAGACATCGGCCGTGTCGAGGAAGGTGACGCCGCTGTCGAGCGTCTCGTGCAGCGCCGCCAGCGCGTCGCCGTCATCGACATGGCCCCAGGCCGAGCCGATGGCCCAGCTGCCGAAGCCGATCTCGCTCACCGTGCGGCCGGTCCGGCCGAATTCCCTCGATCGCATCTTCTTCCTCCATCTGCGCGGTCCCGTCCGTGAAAGGGCCGCTGCCTTGATTCGAACCGGTCACAGGGTTATCATACAACTGATGCAGGCCTGACAAGGCCCATGTCCCGAAAAGGGCAGGCACCGGCGGGGAATCCGCGCTGTTGCCGGCAGCGTGGCCCGGCGGGGCGGGGATTCTGGAGCCGTCCCGAGCCTTATGTCCGACAAGCTGCCTTGACAGCGGCGCCGTGGCAAGGACATATCGGGTCGTGTGGTTGTATGATAACCGTGTAATCAAGCGGCACCGCAGGGAGGTTTCGTCCAATGATGGCGTTATCGAAAAAGACAGTCCTTCTCGCCCTTGGGGTCAGCGCCCTGGCCTGGCCGGCGCTCGCGGCCGATGACGTCGTCAAGATCGGCGTCGTGGCCGCCGAATCCGGCGCCTTCGTCTCCGCCGGCCATACGCTGCCGGCCGGCGTCAGCCTGGCGGTGAAGGAAATCAACGATGCCGGCGGCGTGAAGGTCGGCGACAAGACCTACAAGATCGAGCTCGAGCGCCGGGACGACCGCACCGACATCGGCACCGCGGTCGCCGCGACGCAGGAACTGGTGCGCGACGTCGGCGTGAAGGCGATCTTCGGCTCGGAATCGCATGACTTCACCCTGGCGATGGCGAAGATCACTCAGCCGGCCAAGGTGCTGCACTTCGCCGGCAACAGCACGCTCGACACCATCCTGACCGACGCCTCGGTCGCCCCGGGCGGCGAGGACCACTACCTGTTCCAGTCCGAACCGCGGGAGTTCCAGCGCAGCGGCAGTACCGCGCGCGGCGTGCTCAGCCTGCTGCAGCCGCTGGTCGACCACCCGATCAAGAAGTCGGTGATCATCGCCGGCAACGATGCCACCGGCCAGTTCCTGTCCTCCTACTACATCAAGGCACTGAAGGCGGAAGGGCAGGAGGTGCCGGACATCATCTTCTACCCGCCCGATACCACCGATTTCTCGCCGATCCTGACCCGGGCCAAGAGCCTGAACCCGGATGTTGTGCACTTCTGGTACAACGGCGACTCGACGCTGGCGGCGCTGCCGCAGGCGCTCGAACTGGCGGTCGCGCCCAGCTATTTTCTGTTCGGCGTCGACCCCGGCATCTGGAAGGAGCGGGGGCTATCGGCCGATGTGCCGGTGGCGATGAGCTGCGTGCCGGTGTGCTGGGGTGAATCCTCGAACGCCAAGGCGAAGACCTATTTCGACGCCTATTTCGCGGCCGGCGCACCGAAGGGCGTCACCTCCTCGGTGTCGCTGCTCTACTACGACTATGTCCACATGCTGGCGGAGGCCTGGACCAAGGCCGGCAGCTTCGACCCGGACAAGGTGGTCGACGCGCTGATGACCCTGCAGCACCAGGGCGTGGTGTCGGACACGCTCAGCTTCAACGCGCATCACCAGGTGACGCACGCCACCGAAGTCTGCGTCGCATCGCCGGACGGCAAGATCGCCTGCTCGATGCAGCAGCCGCCGGCCGACGCGCCGATGTGATGCTCCGTGTTGCCGGTGGGGCCTGATCGCCCTGCCGGTCGGCCTGCCGGAGGGCGTCCCCCCCCCCTCTCCGGCAGGCCATCTCGACCCGACCTTGCCGCCGGCCGTCGCGCCGGACGCCCCCTTCAGCCGGACCGCACCGTGGACATCCTCTTCCAGCAGATCCTGAACGGGCTGTCGATCGCCAGCGTGATCACGCTGATCGCCGTCGGGGTCACCCTGATCTTCGGCCTGACCGGCATCATCAACTTCGCCCATGGCGAATTCCTGATGGTCGGCAGCATCGTCACCTGGCTGGCCGTCAGCGCCGGCTGGGGCTTCCCGCTCGCCCTCGTCGCCGGCGTCGCCTCGGTGGCGCTCCTCGGGCTGGTGCTGGAACGCGGGCTGTTCCGCTTCACCTTGAGCCGGCCGACCAACGGCTTCATCGTCTCGCTCGGCCTGATCGTGGTGCTGCAGCACGTCGTCATCCTGTTCTGGAACGCCAACCAGAAGAGCATCCCGCGGCCGCTGAACACGATCTGGGATGTCAGCGGCGTGCGCATCGCCGCGGTCCGGGTGATGGTGATCGTGATCACCGCCGCCGTGGTCGCCCTGACCTTCTTCATGATCACCCGCAGCCGCTACGGCCGCGCCCTGCGCGCCAGCGTCGAGGATCGCGACACCGCGGCGCTGATGGGCATCCCGGTGCGGCGCTACATCACCGGCGTCTTCGTCTTCGGCAGCGCCCTGGCCGGCCTCGGCGGGGCCCTGCTGATCGCCCTGTTCCCGATCACCCCCTTCACCGGCGGCACCATCGTGATGAAGGGTTTCGCCGTGGCGCTGATCGGCGGCCTGGGCAACCTCACCGGCGCTGTCGTGGCCGGTCTGATCCTGGGCCTGGTCGAAGGCTTCAGCGCCGGCTACGGCCTGTCGGAATGGACCGACGCCTATTCCTTCGCCCTGATGATCATCGTGCTCCTGGTCCGGCCGAACGGCCTGTTCGGCGGCACCAGCGGTCCGCGGGTGACCTGAGCGTGCCCGAACCATCGCATCCCAAGGGGATGCCCGAACCATCTGATCCCAAAGGGTCGACGATGCATCCCCGATCCCCAATCCGCGGCCTGGTCATGGCGCTGGTCCTGTTCGCCCTGCTGGCCCTGGTGCCGCTGCTCGGGCCCAGCAACCGGCTGTTGTCCCTGGCCATCACCGCCGGCATCAACGTCGTGGCGCTGTACGGCCTGTCCGTGCTGTTCGGCCAGACCGGCATCCTGTCGATGGGCCATGCCGCCCTGGTCGGCGTCGGCGCCTACACCGCCGCCATCCTGGCGCGCGATTTCGGCTTCGACTTCTGGCTGGCGATCCCGTTCGCCGCGGCCTGCACCGCGCTGCTGGCCGCCATCGTCGGCTTCCCGTCGCTGCGGGTCAGCGGCCATCACTTCGTGATCCTGACCTTCGCCTTCGGCCAGTTGCTGACCATCGTCCTGACCAATGGCGGCGAATTCACCGGCCGGGCCACCGGCCTGGACCTGGAGCAGCCGGTGTCGCTGTTCGGCCTGGCACTCGACCCGCTGCCGCAATTCTACCTGCTGACGCTCGGCTTCGTCGCGCTCAGCGCCGTGGCCAGCTGGGCGATCGTCCACTCCTCCTACGGCAGGACGCTGCGCGCGATCCGCGAGAACGAAAAGCTCGCGGCCTCGCTCGGCATCAATGTCGGGCGGCACAAGATCGGCGCCTTCGTCGTCAGCGGCGTCTTCGCCGGCGTGTCCGGCGTGCTGCTGGCCTATTTCCTGCGCCACATCTCGCCCACCCAGTTCGCGTCCTTCCCGAGCATCTACCTCGCCTTGATGGTGATGATCGGCGGCGCGCGGCTGCTGCTCGGGCCGCTGGCCGGCGGCATCCTGGTCGCCTTCCTGCCGGAGCTGTTCGCGCTCGACCCGGTGCAGTCCCGCATCCTGTACGGCGTCTGCCTGATCGCGGTGATCCTGTTGCTGCCGAACGGGCTGATCGCCGGCGCCATCGACGGCTGGCGCAAGCTGTTCGCGCGGCGCGCTGATCAGGCCGAGCGGCTGCCGGCCGCCGAGGCACCGGCTTCGAAGGCGGGAGGCTGATCATGGGCGCGCTTGAAATCCGCGGCCTCCGCAAGCAGTTTGGCGGCGTCGCGGCGCTGGCCGGGGTCGACCTGACCATCGTCGAGGGCGAGATCCTCGGCATCGTCGGCCCGAACGGGTCGGGCAAGACCACGCTGTTCAACGTCATCACCGGCGTGCACAAGCCGACCGCGGGGACGGTGACCTGGCGCGGCCGCGACATGACCGGCACCCCCGCCCATGCGGTGTCGCATGCCGGCATCGCCCACACCTTCCAGCAGGCCATGGCCTTCCCCGGCCTCAGCGTGCTGGAGAATGTGCAGATCGCCACCGAGCATTGCCGCACCGAAAGCGAGCGGCCGTTCCCCTGGCCGACACCGGACGACCTGATCCGCTTCGTCGGGCTGCAGGCGCTGCGCTATGAGATCGCCGGCGTGCTGCCCTTCGGCAATCTGCGCCTGCTCGGCATCGCCCTGGCACTGGCGACACGGCCGTCGCTGCTGCTGCTGGACGAGCCGGCGGCGGGGCTGAACGACAAGGAGACGACGACGCTGGTCGAGCTGGTGCAGCAGCTGCCGGACCACGGCATCAGCGTCTGCGTCATCGACCACGACATGAGCCTGATGCAGCGCCTGTGCCGCCGGCTGGTGGTGCTGGATTTCGGCAGCAAGATCGCCGACGGGCCGACCGCCGAGGTGCTGGCCGACCCCAAGGTGCTGGAAGTCTATCTTGGAGGCGCGCTGTGAACTTATTGCAGGTTTCCGGCGTCACCACCGGCTATGGCCCGACCACGGTCAACCGCAACGTCTCCCTGACCCTCGGCCAGGGTGAGATCGCCACCATCCTCGGCCCGAACGGCGCCGGCAAGACCACGCTGCTGCGCACCATCGCCGGGCTGGTGAAGCCGCGTGGTGGCACCGTGACCTTCGACGGCCGCGACATGACCGGCCAACCGCCCGACGTGATGGCCAAGAGCGGCGTCGTCCTGGTGCCGGAAGGCCGGCGGATCTTCGCCGACATGACGGTGGAGGAGAACCTTCGGCTTGGCGCCTACACCAGGCGCGACCAGGCTGCGGTCGATGCCGACGTCACGCTGATGGAAGGCTTCTTCCCGATCCTCGCCGCCAAGCGGCGGGACAAGGGCGGGTCGCTCAGCGGCGGCCAGCAGCAGATGCTGGCGATCGCCCGCGGGCTGATGGCGCGGCCGCGCGTGCTGCTGCTCGACGAACCTTCGCTCGGCCTGTCGCCATTGATGGTGAAGGAGATCAAGGCCATCATCCTGGTGATCGGCGAGCGGTTCGGCGCCTCGATCCTGCTGGTCGAACAGAATGCGGGGCTTGCCTTGGGCGTGGCCACGCATGGATATCTGATGCAGCAGGGCCGCGTCGTCGCCTCGGGGCCGATCGCCGAGCTGAAGAATGCGGATCTGATGCGGGACCTCTACCTCGGCGGCGCGCCGGCGGCGGCCACCGCCTGAGACTTGCGAAGCGGAGCAGGGCTGTGACAACACCGGCGGATCTCACCATCTCCTATGGCCGCGGCCATCTGCCGATCCGCCTGCCGGCGGGGGCGCAGGTGACGGTGGTGCGCAAGCAGCCGCTGCCGAAGATCACCGACCCCGCGGCGGCGATCGCCCGAGTCCTGGCCCAGCCGATCGGCGCGCCATCTCTGGCCGAGCTGGCGCGCGGCCGGCGCAGTGCCTGCATCCTGATCTGCGACATCACCCGGCCGGTGCCGAACCGGCTGTTCCTGCGGCCGATGATCGAGACCATGGTGGCGTCGGGCATTCCGCTCGACCGCATCAGCGTGCTGGTGGCCACCGGCCTGCACCGCCCGAACCTGGGGGATGAGCTGGCGGAGCTGGTCGGCGACCCCTGGGTGCTGGAGCATGTCCGGGTCGACAACCATGACGCGCGCGACGATGCCGCCCATGTCGATTTCGGCCGCACGGCGACGCGCGGCACGCCGGTCAAGATCGACCGGCAATTCGTCGAGGCCGATCTGCGCATCGCCACCGGGCTGGTCGAGCCGCATTTCATGGCCGGCTGGTCGGGCGGGCGCAAGGTGATCGCCCCCGGCGTCGCCCATCACGAGACCATCCGCACCTTCCACTCCGCCCGCTTCATGGAGGATCCGCTCGCGGTCCAGTGCAACCTGGTCGGCAACCCGCTGCATGAGGAGCAGCTGCAGATCGTCGGCATGCTGGGCGAGGTCTATGGCCTGAACACGGTGCTGGACGAGGATCGCGACCTGGTCTGCGTCACCTTCGGCGAGATCATCGCCAGCCATGCCGCGGCGGTCGATTTCGTCAGCGGTGCCACCCGCGTGCCGGTGCCGCGGAAGTTCCGCACGGTGGTGACCTCATCGGCCGGCTATCCCCTCGACAAGACCTACTACCAGACGATCAAGGGCATGGTGACGCCGCTCGATATCCTCGAGCCGGGCGGCACGCTGATCATCGCCTCGGAATGTTCGGAAGGCTTCGGCTCGCCGGAGTTCCGCGATGCGCAGACCCGGCTGGTCGAGCTCGGTCCGGACCGGTTCCTCGCGACACTGACGGCGAAGACCCTGGCCGAGATCGACGAATGGCAGACCGAGATGCAGCTGAAGTCGCTGCGCCTGGGCCGGGTCGAACTCTACACCTCCGGCCTCGATGCGGCGGAGCGGGCGATCACCGGCACGGCGCTGGTCGGCGACCTTGAATCAGCCATTGCCGCCAGCATCGCCCGGTCGAACGACCCGGCGGTCGCCATCATCCCCGAGGGTCCCTACGTCATCCCCTACCATGCGGCTGGGTGACAGACCGTCAGGACGCGGCCTCGGCCACGGGCTGCAGGGCGGTGTAGCGGGCCCGGCTGCGGGCCAGGTGCGACCGGGCGGCGCGCCGCGCCGCCGCAGCATCGCCGGCGCGGATGGCGGCCAGGATTGCTTCGTGCTCCTGCTCGATCCGGCGCAGATGGCGCTGTTGCTCCGGCGGCGGCAGGGTGGCGCTGCGGGCGCGCTGCCGCGGGATCACCAGGTCGCCGAGGGCGACGAACACCCTGGCGAAATAGGCGTTGCCGGTGGCAGCCAGGATGGCGCGGTGGAAGGCCAGGTCTTCCTCGACGCCGATGATCTCGGCCGGGGATGCGGGGTTGCGGATGGCGGCGGTGAACGCGGCCTGGCTGGCCTCGATCTGCTTCAGCCCCTTGGAGCTGCGCCGTTCCGCGGCCAGCCCGGCGGCCTCGACCTCGATGCCCAGCCGCAGCTCCAGCACCTGCAGCACGTCGTCGACCGAATCCAGCTTGCTGGCTTCGACCATGAAGGACGGCGATGGCGCGGCGGCTTCGGCCACGAAGGCGCCGAGGCCCTGGCGGGTGGTTATCAGCCCGCGGGCGCGCAGCGAGGCCAGCGCCTCCCGCACCACGGTCCGGCTGACGCCGGTGGCGGAAACGATGGCCTGTTCCGTCGGCAGGCGGGCACCCGGCACCAGGTCGCCGGATTCGATCTGGGCCACCAGGGTCTCGATCAGACCCGCAGTCAGGTTGGGCGCTTTCCTGATCGAGCCGAAACCGGAATCGCCGCTCATCCTGTTCTTCATTCCCAATGCTTTGCGGCAATCAGGATCGCAGTGCCGGCGATGCGGCGCAAGGGCGCGCAACCCCGGCCTGCGGCCGCCGCTGCCGCGTTGTGATCGCCCCGCCAATCTGGAACAGTCCGCACATGGAATTGCATCTCGATCTGGTCGGCGGCCTGGCGGGCGACATGTTCATCGCTGCGATGCTCGACCTGAGTCCCGAACACGCAGCCGGGCTGCAGGACAGCCTGGCGCGGACCGGGCCGTTGCTGGCCGGCGTCACCGCCCGGCTGATGCCGCACAACGACGGCGTGCTGGCCGGCCGCCGGTTCCTGGTCGAACGGCCGGGCGGGCAGGGGCGGCATGGCGGGCACGACCACGTCGCCTGGCGCATGATCCGCGATGGGCTGGAACGGTCGGATCTCGACGCCGAAGTGCGGCGGCACGCCATCGCCATCTTCCGGCACCTGGCCGAGGCCGAGGCGCAGGTGCATGGCGTCGATGTCGAAACCGTGAGCTTCCACGAGGTTGGGGCCTGGGATTCGATCGCCGATATCGTCGGTGCCGCCCATCTGATCGCGGCGGCGGATGCGGCGCGCTGGACCGTCGGCGACATCCCGCTGGGATCCGGCCGGGTGCGCACCGCCCATGGGCCGCTGCCGGTGCCGGCGCCGGCCACGGCGCTGCTGCTGCAGGGCTTCCGCACTATCGATGACGGCGTCGGCGGTGAACGGGTGACGCCGACCGGCGCCGCCATCCTGCGCCATCTCTGCGGCGATGCCGGGCGATCGGTTCAGCCGCGGTCCCTGGGCGGCGCCGGCATCGGCTTCGGCACCCGGATCCTGCCCGGGCTGAGCAATTGCGTGCGGGTGCTGCGCTTCGACGCGGTGGCGCCGCAGGTCGATGGCGATGCGGTGCTGGTGGTCGAATGCGAGATCGACGACCAGTCGGGCGAGGAGCTGGCGCTGGCGCTGGACCGGCTGCGCGCCCATCCCGCGGTGCATGACGTGATCCAGGCCCCGGTGTTCGGCAAGAAGGGGCGCATGATGATGCATCTGCGCATCCTGGCCCGGCCGGACGCGCAGGACGATGTGCTGCACCTGTGCTTTGCCGAGACCACGACCATCGGCCTGCGCTATCAGGTGCAGCGCCGGGCCGTGCTGCCGCGGCGCATGGTCGAGATCGCCTCGGGCGACCGGACGGTGCGGGTCAAGGCGGTCGACCGGCCCGGCGGCGCGACTGTGAAGGCCGAGGCGGATGACGTGGCCGACCTGGCCGGCCATGCCGCGCGCAAGGCACGGCGCCGGGCGGCGGAAGATGCGGTGGAGCAGGAGAAACCATGAGTGCGGATCGCGCCCGTCTCGAGGCGGTGATCGACGGGCTGGGCCCCGTCGCGGTGGCGGTCAGCGGCGGCGTCGACAGCATGACCCTGGCCGTCCTGGCGCATCGGCGGTTCGGCGGCGACGGGGTGATGATGGTGCATGCCGTGTCGCCGGCGGTGCCGCCCCTGGCGACGGCGCGGGTGCGGGACTGGGCGGGGCGCGAGGGCTGGGCCCTGACCATTCTCGATGCCGGCGAATTCGACGATCCCCGCTATCGCCAGAACCCTGTCAACCGCTGCTATTTCTGCAAGACCAATCTCTATGGCTCGATTGCCGCGCGGATCGACGGGCTGATCGTGTCCGGCGCCAATCTGGACGATCTCGGCGAATACCGCCCCGGGCTGGATGCCGCGCGCGAGCACGGCGTGCGCCACCCCTATGTCGAGGCCGGGATCGCCAAGGGAGGCGTGCGGGCCCTGGCGCGGGACCTCGGCCTCGGCAACTTGGCGGAGCTGCCGGCCTCGCCCTGCCTGTCGAGCCGGGTCGAGACGCTGATCCCCATCGACCCCGACATGCTGCGGGCGATCGACGCGGTCGAGCAACTGTTGGGCCGGCGCCTGCGGCCGAAGACCGTGCGCTGCCGCATCCGCGCTGCCGGGCTGGTGGTGGAGCTCGACGCCGAAAGCCTCGCCGGCCTCGACACCAGAGTTATGGCCAAGCTGGAGGCGTCGATCCGCGCCGTGCTGCCGGCCGCCATCGCGTCCCGGCCTCTGGCC
>NZ_JBYRFX010000119.1:0-4658 GCF_057815775.1 Inquilinus sp. | reverse complement strand
GCAGCACGGCGTCGCCACCGCCACGGTCTGCGCCCTGTTCGGCCTGCCCTGCACCATCTACATGGGCGAAGTCGACATCGAGCGGCAGAAGCCGAACGTGTTCCGCATGAAGCTGCTGGGCGCCGAGGTGGTGCCCGTCGTTTCCGGCAGCCGCACGCTGAAGGACGCGATGAACGAGGCGCTGCGCGACTGGGTCACCAATGTCGACGACACCTTCTACATCATCGGCACCGTCGCAGGCCCGCACCCCTATCCGCTGCTGGTGCGCGACTTCCAGTCGGTGATCGGCAACGAGACGCGTGAGCAGATCATGCAGGCCGAAGGCCGCATGCCGGACACGCTGGTGGCCGCGGTCGGCGGCGGCTCCAACGCCATCGGCCTGTTCCACCCGTTCCTGGACATGCCCGACATCGCCATCCATGGCGTCGAGGCGGCGGGCCATGGCGTGGAGACCGGCAAGCATGCCGCGTCACTGTCGGGCGGCCGCCCCGGCGTGCTGCACGGCAACCGCACTTACCTGCTGCAGACCGAGGACGGCCAGATCGAGGAGGCGCATTCGATCTCCGCCGGCCTCGACTATCCCGGCATCGGGCCGGAGCATGCGTGGCTGCACGATGTCGGCCGGGTGACCTATTCTCCGGTTACCGACACGGAAGCGCTCGAGGCGTTCCAGCTCTGCGCCAAGCTCGAAGGCATCATCCCGGCGCTCGAATCGGCGCATGCGCTGGCGCATGTGATGAAGATCGCCCCCGGCCTGCCCAAGGACAATCTGCTCGTCATGTGCCTCAGCGGCCGTGGCGACAAGGACATCTTCACGGTGGCCGAAGCGCTCGGAGTGACGATCTGATGACCCGCATCACCGCGCGCTTCGCCGAGCTGAAGGCGCAGAACCGGGCCGCCCTCGTCACCTTCGTGACCGCCGGCGACCCGGATGCCGAGACCAGCTTCAAGATTCTCGAAGGCCTGCCCAAGGCCGGGGCCGACCTGATCGAGATCGGCATGCCGTTCACCGACCCGATGGCCGACGGCCCGGCGATCCAGGCGGCCGGCCTGCGCGCCCTGGCTGCCGGCATGACCCTGCCGAAGACGCTCGACCTCGTGCGCCGCTTCCGCGCCGGGGACGAGACCACGCCGATCGTGCTGATGGGCTATTACAACCCGATCTATTCCTATGGCGTGCCGCGTTTCCTGGCCGACGCCAAGGCGGCCGGGGTCGACGGCTTGATCGTGGTCGATCTGCCGCCGGAAGAGGATGGCGAGCTGTGCCTGCCGGCGCTGGCCGCCGGGGTGGATTTCATCCGCCTGGCGACGCCGACGACAGATGACGCACGGCTGCCGGCGGTGCTGACCAACACCTCGGGCTTCATCTACTACGTCTCGGTCACCGGCATCACCGGCGCGGCCGCGGCCGATGCGTCGGCAGTGCAGCCGGCGATCGACCGGCTGCGGCGGCACACCGACCTGCCGGTCGCGGTTGGCTTCGGCATCCGCACGCCGGACGCGGCGGCGGCGATCGCCCGGATCGCCGATGCGGCGGTGGTCGGCTCCGCCATCGTCGAGGAGATCCGGCATTCGCTGCACGCCGATGGCCGACCGACCGTGGCCACGGTCGACTCGCCGCTGGCCCTGGTCCGCCGCCTCGCCGAAGGCGTCCGCGGGGCGCGGTGACGCCTCGCGATCATCGCCATCCCATCCTCGTCATCCCCGCGAAAGCGGGGATCTCGTCTCATTCGTCTGGATAGAGATTCCCACTTTCGCGGGAATGACGTTTGAAGAAAAAGGACGGTTCCGAAAACCGTCGCTTGCGGAATGGCCGGTCAGATTTTGGACGAGGGCCATCCCATCGAGCAGATGTCCTCGATCGACAGCCTTGGCGTCCCGGTGCCGGTCGGCTTCGCCCGTCGAGTTTCCGTGTTGCCGTCGGCCGGCTGGCCGGCCTTGGTCTCATCATTGTCGAATTCCGGCCAGACGAGGGCGTCGTCGCTGGCTTCGGCAAGGCGCCGGGCGTCATTTGCCCAGCCGGCTCGCGGATTCTCCCGGCTCGGCACGATGATCAGACGGCCCGTCTCGACGACCATGTCTACGTCGTCGCCGGCCTTGGCCCCGATTTCCGCCAGCAAGGGCTCGGGAATGATAACCCCTGTGGCGTTTCCCATTTTCCGGACGATGCCGCGCATTGTTGTCGACTTCATTGGCCACCTGACGCTGCCACGATAGCATCGGCGCTCGTTTGCTGCGACGCGTTCCGGCCGGAGATGCCGGCCGGGACCGAAATGCCTGCCCCCAACATTGCGCCACAATGGCAGCGCCTCCTGGCGATGATCTGCGTCTCCGGCCCGCCGGTGCGGACCAGGCCAGGGACTTGCCGGGGGAGGGGCTGCCATGGTGATGAGGGGCTGTGTCGGTGCTGCCGTCCTGATCGTCGCGCTTGCGGCCTGCGCGGCAACTCCCGTCGCGCAAGGTCCCGGGCCTGAGCCCGGGATGATCTCGTCCGGATCCGCCGTGCCATGGCAGGGCCACCAGCTGCGGGAGGTCACGTCGCTCGCGGCGCTTCCGGCCTCGATTCGTCGGGCGCTGGGAACGGACAACCCCGGATTGAACGCCATGGCCTAGAAGGGCCAGCGGTTCAACGTCGGGGATGCCGTGGTCGAGCCGCTGCCGATGCGGCGCTTCATCACCGCCGGTCACGATGGCGACACGTGGCTCGTCGCCTTCGAGCAGGGTGGGATCTCCCTCTACGTCACAGCCGTCGAGATCTCCGGCGGTGTCGCGCGGCGAGGGTGGTGGCTGAGTTGCTGCATGACGACGCTGACGGAGGTGGTGCAGCAGATTTCGGCGGCGCCTCCTGACGCCGCCTTCGTGCCCAAGCCTTAGAGGCGGACGCCCGGCCTGGAACTCGCGCCCTCGATCTTGACGTCTTCGGCTGAAAAGCGGAAAACCGCGGCATGAACTGGCTGACAAACTACATCCGCCCGAAGATCCGGGCCCTCGTCTCCTCGTCCCGGCCGGAGACGCCGGACAATCTGTGGACGAAGTGCCCGAACTGCGAGGCGATGCTGTTCCATCGCGATCTGGAGGCGAATCTCTACGTCTGCCAGCATTGCGGCCATCATATGCGGCTCGATCCGATCAAGCGGCTCGGCATGCTGTTCGATGACGGCAAGTACGAGACGATCGAGTTGCCGAAGCCGGCGATCGATCCGCTCAAGTTCCGCGACACCAAGCGCTACACCGACCGCCTGAAGGAAGCCCAGGCCAAGTCCGGCCGCAGCGACGCCATCGTCGTCGCCCATGGCAAGATGGGCGGCCGCGACACCGTGATCGCCGCCTTCGACTTCAACTTCATGGCCGGCTCGATGGGCACGGCGGTGGGCGAGGGCCTGGTCGCCGCGTCCAAGCTGGCGGTGATGCAGCATGCGCCGCTGGTCGTCGTCCCCGCCTCCGGCGGCGCCCGGATGCAGGAAGGCATCCTGTCGCTGATGCAGATGCCGCGCTCGATCATCGCGGTCGAGCAGGTCAAGGATGCGGGCCTGCCCTATATCGTGGTGTTGACCGACCCGACCAACGGCGGCGTCACCGCCTCCTTCGCCATGGTCGGCGACGTGCACATCGCCGAACGCGGGTCGCAGATCGGTTTCGCCGGCGCCCGGGTGATCGAGGAGACGATCCGCGAGACCCTGCCGGAGGGCTTCCAGCGTGCCGAATACCTGCTCGACCACGGCATGGTCGACGTGGTGGTGGTGCGCAAGGATCTGCGCGACACGCTGATCCGCACGCTGGGCCATCTGCTGGGCGGCGCCCATGCTGCCGCATTGGAGATCACCGTCGACCCTGCCGATCTCGCCGCCGCCGCATCCATCGAGGGCGAGCCCGCCTATCGTGCCTGACGCCGGCGTGGACGCCGCCGCCCAGGCGAAGGTCGAGGCCGCGCTCGACCGGCTGACCCATCTGCATCCGAAGCGGATCGACCTGTCGCTCGGCCGCACCGAGCGGCTGTTGGCCGTGCTCGGTGACCCGCATCTGCGGCTGCCGCCGGTCGTGCATATCGGCGGCACCAACGGCAAGGGCTCGACCACCGCGTTCCTGCGCGCCTTCCTGGAGGAGGCGGGCTATCGCGTCCATGTCTACACCTCGCCGCATCTGGTCCGCTTCCATGAGCGCATCCGCCTCGCCGGGTCGCTGATCGATGGCGCGGCGCTGGTCGAGCTGCTGGAGCGGGTCGAGCAGCTGAATGCCGGCGAGCCTATCACCTTCTTCGAGGCGACGACCGCGGCCGCCTTCCTGGCCTTCTCGGAGGTGCCGGCCGACATCGTGCTGCTCGAGGTCGGGCTGGGCGGGCGGTTCGACAGCACCAATGTGGTGCCACGCCCGGCCGCCACCGCGATCACGCGGATCTCGATGGACCACATGCAGTTCCTCGGCGACACGATCGAGGCGATCGCCGGGGAAAAGGGCGCCATCGCCAAGCCAGGCGTGCCGATGGTGGTGGGGCCGCAGAAGAGCGACGCCGCCATCGCCGTGCTGACCCGGGCGGCCGAATCGGCCGGCGCGCCGCTGCATCTGGCCGGGCGCGACTGGTCGGTGGCCCCGGCGGCGGATGGCTTCGTCTTGCGCACCGGGTCGGGCGAACGGCATTATCCGCGTCCGGCCCTGCCGGG
>NZ_JBYRFX010000118.1:0-10280 GCF_057815775.1 Inquilinus sp. | reverse complement strand
AGGCGTCGGTCGCGACCCAGGTCGAGCTGGCCGAGATCAGCGGGTCGGAAACCTACATCCATTTCCGCTTCGGCGACCGGCCCTGGGTGGCGCAGCAGGCCGGGGTGCACAAGCACCCGCTGGGCACGCCGGTGACGGTCGCGATCGATCCGCGCCGGATCTATGTCTTCGACGCGGCCGGCCAACTGGCCGCCGCCCCGTCCCGAAACGGGTGAGGACGCCATGGCCCGCATCGAACTCAAAGCCCTCGCCCACAGCTACAAGCCGAACCCGACCGAGCCGTCGGACTATGCCCTGCGGCCGATGGACATGGTGTGGCAGAGCGGCCGCGCCTATGCGCTGCTAGGCCCGTCCGGCTGCGGCAAGACCACGCTGCTGAACATCATCTCCGGCCTGGTGACGCCGAGCCACGGCCAGGTGCTGTTCGACGGCCGCGACGTCACCCAGGCGTCGCCGGAACAGCGCAACATCGCCCAGGTGTTCCAGTTCCCGGTGGTCTACGACACCATGACGGTGGCGGAGAACCTGGCCTTCCCCTTGCGCAACCGCAAGCTGCCGCGGCCCGAGATCGAGGCCCGCGTCGCTGAGGTCGCCGAGATGCTGGAGCTGACGCCGGTGCTGAAGCGCCGCGCCCGCGGCCTGGATGCCGACGAGAAGCAGAAGATCTCGCTGGGCCGCGGCCTGGTGCGCAAGGACGTCGCCGCCATCCTGTTCGACGAACCGCTGACCGTGATCGACCCGCATCTGAAATGGCAGCTCCGGCGCAAGCTGAAGGAGGTGCACGAGCAGGTGCGGACCAGCCTGATCTACGTCACCCACGACCAGGTCGAGGCGCTGACCTTCGCCGATGAGGTGATCGTCATGTATGACGGCCAGGTGGTGCAGATCGGCACGCCGCAGGAGCTGTTCGAGCGGCCGGCCCACACCTTCGTCGGCTATTTCATCGGCAGTCCGGGCATCAACCTGCTGCCCTGCGTCATCGACCAGGGCGACGCCGTGATCGAGGGCGGGCGCATCCCGCTGTCGCCAGCGGCACGGCAGGGGGTCGAAGCCTTCCTGGCCGGCGGTGCCGGCACGCTGGAGCTGGGCATCCGGCCGGAATTCCTCGAGGTCGCCGACAGCGGCGTGCCCGCGGCGGTGACGGGGATCGAGGATCTCGGCACCCATGTCATCGCCACCCTCCGGCTCGGCACCGCCACGGTGAAGGCCAAGCTGGCCGAGGGCCGCAGCGTCACCGGCGACACCGCGTTCCTGCGCTTCCCGCCGGACCGCACCCTGCTTTACGCCGACGGCAAGCTGGTGGGCTGAAATGGACAAGACCCGCAATAACGCCGCCTGGCTTCTGGTTCTCCCGGTCGTGCTGCTGGTGGCGTTCAGCGCCATCATCCCGCTGATGACCGTGGTGAACTATTCGGTGCAAGACATCTTCGGCCCCGGCCAGGGCGTGTTCGTCGGCACCGAATGGTTCGAACAGGTGCTGCAGGACGACCGGCTGCAGGGCGCGCTGGGCCGGCAGCTGATCTTCAGCTTCTGCGTGCTGGCGATCGAGATCCCGCTCGGCGTGCTGGTGGCGCTGTGCATGCCGGCGCGCGGCTGGGCCGTGTCGGTGACGCTGGTGGTGCTGGCGCTGCCGCTGCTGATTCCCTGGAACGTGGTCGGCACGATCTGGCAGATCTTCGCCCGGCCCGACATCGGCCTGGCCGGCGTGCTGATCAACCGGCTGGGCATCGACTACAACTACACCGGCGATTCCTTCGATGCCTGGATCACCGTGCTGGTGATGGATGTCTGGCACTGGACGTCGCTGGTCGCTCTGCTGGGCTATGCCGGGTTGCGCTCGATCCCCGACGCCTTCTACCAGGCGGCGCGGATCGACGGCGCCTCGCGCTGGGCGGTGTTCCGCTTCATCCAGCTGCCGAAGATGATGGGCGTGCTGCTGATCGCGGTGCTGCTGCGCTTCATGGACAGCTTCATGATCTACACCGAACCCTTCGTGCTGACCGGCGGCGGGCCCGGCAACTCGACCACCTTCCTGAGCCAGGAGCTGACCAAGATGGCGGTCGGCCAGTTCGACCTGGGGCCGGCGGCCGGGTTCTCGATCATCTACTTCCTGATCATCCTGCTGTTCTCGTGGCTGTTCTACACGGTCATCACCAATCTCGGGAAAGGCGACGCGTCATGAACCCGCGGACCCGCGCCGTCATCCTGCTGGTCTACATGCTGTTCCTGGCCCTGCCGATCTACTGGCTGGTGACCATGTCGCTGAAGGACAACCAGGAGATCCTGTCCGGCTTTACCCTGTTCCCGCACCGGGTGACCTTCGCCAACTACATCACCATCTTCACCGACGAATCCTGGTATTCCGGCTACATCCATTCGATCACCTATGTGCTGATGAACATGGTGCTGTCGGTGGTGGTGGCGCTGCCGGCGGCCTATGCCTTCAGCCGCTACCGCTTCGTCGGCGACACCCACATGTTCTTCTGGCTGCTGTCGAACCGGATGTCGCCGCCGGCGGTGTTCCTGCTGCCGTTCTTCCAGCTGTATTCGGCCTTCGGGCTGATCGACACGCCCTATGCCGTGGCCCTGGCGCATTGCCTGTTCAACGTGCCGCTGGCGGTGTGGATCCTGGAAGGCTTCATGTCGGGCATCCCGAAGGAGATCGACGAGACCGCCTATATCGACGGCTACTCGTTCCCGCGCTTCTTCCTGACCATCTTCGTGCCACTGATCCGCGGCGGCATCGGCGTCACCGCCTTCTTCTGCTTCATGTTCTCGTGGGTCGAGCTGCTGCTGGCGCGGACCCTGACCTCGGTCGAGGCCAAGCCGATCGCCGCCACCATGACCCGCACGGTCAGCGCCGCCGGCATGGACTGGTCGCTGCTGGCCGCCGCCGGCGTGCTGACCATCGTGCCCGGCGCCATCGTGATCTGGTTCGTCCGCAACTACATCGCCAAGGGCTTCGCCCTCGGCCGGGTGTGAGGAGGCACGACCCATGAGCACCTTCGCATGGATGGCGTGGACCGCGCCGACCGCCTGGTTCTTCGTCGGCATGGCCGTGCTGCTGGTCGGCATGACGGTGTGGGAGCTGGCGTCGCCGACCGTGCCGCGGCGCGGCCTGCTGCCCTTGACCACCACCCGCGGCGACCGGCTGTTCATCGGCCTGCTCGGCGCCGCCTATATCCACCTCGCCTGGATCGGCCTGGCCGCCGGCGACCTCTGGTACGGCTTCGCGATCGCCGTCGTGTGGCTGATCGCGGTGATGCGGTTCGGATGAGCTGACGCGATGAGCTGACGCCTGGCCGGACCAGGCCCCGGGACAGGGGCCGGACGTGGTTGTTTCACATGAAACGCGGGGAGAGATCATGACCAAGATGACGCAAGGGCCGGGCGGTTTCCCGGTCCACCGCCGGACCCTCCTGCGCGGCGCCTCGGCGCTGGGCATGGCTGCCGCCGTGCCGGGCTTCGCCCGCCGCGCCTTCGCGGCCACGGTGGAGGAGATGACCGCCAACGCCAAGAAATGGGTCGACACCGAATTCCAGCCTTCGACGCTGACCAAGGATCAGCAGATGAAGGAGATGGAGTTCTTCATCAAGGCCGCCGAGCCCTATCGCGGCATGGACATCAACGTGGTGTCCGAGACGCTGACCACCCATGAATACGAATCGAAGACGCTGGCCCGCGCCTTCTCCGAGATCACCGGCATCAACCTGAAGCACGACCTGCTGCAGGAAGGCGACGTGATCGAGAAGCTGCAGACCCAGATGCAGTCCGGCCAGAACATCTACGACGCCTTCGTCAACGACAGCGACCTGATCGGCACCCATTTCCGCTATGGCCAGGCCGTCATCCTGTCCGACTTCATGTCCGGCGAGGGCAAGGACGTGACCCTGCCGACGCTCGACGTCGACGACTTCATGGGCAAGAGCTTCACCACCGCGCCCGACGGCAAGCTGTACCAGATCCCGGACCAGCAATTCGCCAACCTCTACTGGTTCCGGTACGACTGGTTCACCAACCCGAAGCTGCAGGAGCAGTTCAAGGCGGCGTACGGCTACGACCTCGGCGTGCCCGTCAACTGGTCGGCCTATGAGGACATCGCCGATTTCTTCACCAACAAGGTGAAGGAGATCGACGGCGTCCGCGTCTGGGGCCACATGGATTACGGCAAGAAGGACCCGTCGCTGGGCTGGCGCTTCACCGACGCCTGGCTGTCGATGGCCGGCGCCGGCGACAAGGGCATCCCGAACGGCCTGCCGGTCGACGAATGGGGCATCCGGGTCGAGGGCTGCCGCCCCGCCGGCTCCAGCGTCACCCGCGGCGGCGACACCAACGGCCCGGCCGCGGTGTACGCGCTGACCAAGTACATCGAATGGCTGAAGGCGTACGCCCCGCCCGAGGCCGCCGGCATGACCTTTTCCGAAGCCGGACCGGTGCCGGGCCAGGGCAACATCGCCCAGCAGATCTTCTGGTACACCGCCTTCACCGCCGACCTGACCAAGCCGGGCCTGCCTGTGGTGAACGAGGATGGCACGCCGAAGTGGCGCATGGCGCCGTCACCGCATGGCCCGTACTGGGAAGAGGGCATGAAGCTGGGCTACCAGGATTGCGGCTCCTGGACCCTGATGAAGAGCACCCCGCCGGAGCGGCGCAAGGCGGCTTGGCTGTACAGCCAGTTCTGCATCTGCAAATCGACCACGCTGAAGAAGCTGCAGGTCGGCCTGACCCCGATCCGCGACAGCGACATCCGCTCCAAGGCGATGGACGAGATGGCGCCGAAGCTGGGCGGGCTGGTCGAATTCTACCGCAGCCCGGCGCGGGTCGCCTGGACCCCGACCGGCACCAATGTTCCCGACTATCCGCGGCTGGCGCAGCTGTGGTGGCAGAACGTGGCCGAGGCGGTGACCGGCGAGGTCACGCCGCAGCAGGCCATGGACAACCTCGCCAAGCAGCAGGACCAGGTGCTGGGCCGGCTGGAGCGGGCCGGCAATCTCGGCGATTGCGGGCCGAAGCTGAACGAGGAGAAGGACGCGCAGTACTGGTTCGACCAGCCCGGCGCGCCGAAGCCCAAGCTGGCGAACGAGAAGGAAAAGGGCCAGACCGTGGCCTATGACAGCCTGCTGCATGCCTGGAAGGAAGGACGGGTGCGGTAACGCACCAACGTCTCTTCCTGCTGTCATTGCCGGGCTCGACCCGGCAATCCAGAAGATCCCGACAGTCTCTGGATGCCCGGGTCGAGCCTGGGCATCCAGAGTAAGAGGTATGAGCAGAGGCGCCTTCGGGCGCCTCTTTTCGTACATCCCCGCAGCCAAATCCCCGGTTTGAGGCTAACCGCCGGGAGTGAGCCGGCGATTCCGGCCCGGCCACGCTCCGCGCCACTGACGTTCACACGGCGACCCGGGCATACTGCAACTGAACCATCACCCGGGAGACGCCGCCGCATGAACACGCCCCCTGGAGTGGAGCGGGCGGACGCATCGGCCGTCCGGATCGGCGCCTTGGTGCCGCTGACGCCGCCCGGCTGGATCGGGGCGGGCCGGCACCTGCTCGCCGGACTGGAGCTCGCCGCTCGCGACGTCAACGACGCCGGGGGGATCGCCGGGCGGCCGCTTGAGCTGGTGGTCCGGGACACCGCGGCCGATCCGCAGCGGGCCGCGGCGGCCGTCGACGAACTGGCCAGCCTGGGCGTGGCCGCCCTGGCGGGGGAATATCACAGCGTCGTCGCCCGCGCCGCCGCGGCCAGGGCCGACGCCCTCGGCCTGCCGTTCCTGTGCTCGTCGGCGGTTCTCGATGCGCTCACCGAACAGCCGACGAACTGGGTCGCACGCCTGGCCCCGGCGCAGTCCCATGGCTGGCGGATCTACGCGGACTTCCTGCTCGACGCGGGACGCAGCCGAATCGCCGTGGCCGCCCAGCCGAGTGTCTACTGGGCCTCCGGGGCCTGCATCCTGCGGGACCATCTCGCCCGCCGCGGCGGCACCGTCATCGACCTCGACATGGGTGCGCTCACCCCCGCGGCCCTGTGTGACTCACTCGCCGGCAATGGCGCGACCGCGCTCCTCCTTCTGGTCGGCCAGCCGGAGCCGGCCGTGTCGATCGTCAGATCCGTCCGCCACGACCCGCGCCTCGCCGGGCTCCTGATCGGGGCGCCGGCCGGGCAACCGGAATTCGTGGAATGGGCGACGCTGCTGGGCGATGACGGCACCGCGATCCCGTTCCTGCGCTACCGGCCCGAGCGTCTCGGCCCGCTCGGCGCGCGGGTCGAGACGGCCCTGCGTGAGCAACTGGCCGAGGCGCCCTCCTTCGTCGCCTTCGAGGGCTACGACACGATCATCGTCCTCGCCGATCTGCTGCGGTCGCACGGCGCGGACCGGGCACGCATGGCCGAAGCCTGGTCGCACGTCGCGGTCGAGGGCACCCGTGGGCCGATCCGGTTCTCCCGTTTGCCGGGCATCAGCGTCTGGCAATGGGCCTGGCCGCCGATTCAGGTCGTGGATCGTGACCCGACAGACCCCGGTCGCTTTCGCATCCTCCACGCCGGCTAAGAGAGCAAGGAGGGTTCTCAAGCGCTCGCGAGGATTGCCAAGACTTTGACTTGGCTGTGCATTGCTTACGTGGCGGCGGTTCCCGCCCTTTTGCCCCGCTCAACCGCTCCGTCATACGATACCCGGTTGTCTTCGATCTCGTCCAGATGCGCTTGCGCCCACGCCCCCAGCTGCAGGATGGGTTCTGACAAGGAGTGACCCAGCGGCTTCAACGCATACTCGACCTGCGGTGGAACCGTCGGGTAGACGGTGCGCTCGACCATTCCGTCGCGTTCGAGCGCCTTGAGCGTGCGTGTCAGCATCTGTTGGGAAATCCCGCCGACCGCCCGCTTGATATCGTTGAAGCGCCGCGGCCGTTCGCGCAGCACCATGACGATCAGCACGGTCCATTTGTCGCCGGCAACGTTCAGGACGTTCTTGATCCTCCGGCAGTCGGTGTGAACTTCGGGCAGGAGGGCAGTCATAGCCATGTGACCAGGTCCCAAAAATATGCGTTCTTGGCAGGATGGTTAAGGTCTCATACCTGGAGCAGGTCACAAATCCAAACCGGAGCTGACCTATGAAACTCCTTCACCTCGATTCGAGCATCCAGGGCGACGCATCGGCCAGCCGCGCGATATCCGCGGCGGTCGTCGAACGCCTGCGCGCCGGCGACCCGAGCCTGGATGTCGTGTATCGCGACCTTGCCGCGGATCCGATCGCCCACCTCACCCTGGATGCGCTTGCCGCGCCGCAGGCGACCGCGATCCTCGAAGAATTCCAGTCGGCGGACATCGTCGTGATCGGGGCCGGGCTCTATAATTTCACCATACCCAGCCAGCTGAAGGCCTGGATCGACCGCATCCTCATCGCGGGCCAGACGTTCCGATGGACCGAAAACGGCCCGGTCGGGCTGGTGACCGGCAAGCGCGCCATCGTCGCGCTGGCCCGCGGTGCGGCCTATGCCGAGGGCTCGCCCGTGGCGTCCTGGGAACATGCCGAAACGCTGCTGAGGCTGACGCTGGAATTCGTGGGCATCACCGACGCGGAGTTCATCATCGCCGAAGGCCTGGCCTTTGGAGAAGAGGCCCGAAAAGCCTCGACGGAAGCGGCGGTCGAGCAGGCCAGGCAGATCCAGATCGAACCGCTCGCGGCATAGAGATCGTCGGCGCCGTCCGCAGCGGCGCCGAGATGCCCCCCTTTCAGATCCCCGGGTCGAAGCCGCGCCGGGGGGTGGTGTCCTGGGCGGCGGCGCCGTCCAGCATCGCCGCCGCCACCTCGGCGCATTGCCGGCGGATGTCGGGCACGGCCGTGATCTCCCAGAACGCGCCGCGGGTCGGCGGCCCGACTGCGTAAAGCCGCGGCGAAGCCACGCCGTCATGGCCGATCAGGCGGCCGGCGGCGTCGACGTCGAAGCCGAGGCGCAGCCGGTCCGGCCGGACCATGCCGCCGGCCAACAGCGACCGCAGCAGCGGGTCGTCCGTCCGCCCCGGATCGGCCTCCGGCCCGCTGGCCAGGACCAGGCGGCAGATCGACCGGGTCTCGTCCGCCCCGGCGCCGCGGCGGCGCAGCGTCACCGTCAGCCCGTCCTCGACCGGCGCCACAGCACCCAGCCGCCCGGCCAGGATCTGCAGCTGGCCCGAGGCCATCATCGCCCCGACCGTGTCGGCGATGGCCGGCGCGACCCGGTGGCGGTGCACGTCCCACCATGGCCGCAGATGGCGCAGGAAGCGCCGGGCCTGGGTTTCGTCCCAGGCCTGCCATAGGCGCTGGGTGAAGGGGCGCAGCCCGTCGATCACCGCGCGCCAGTCGCCGCCGGCGGCTTCGGCCTCACGGCATAGGCCGCGGACACGGCGCAGCAGCGCCGGCACCGGCAGGCCGACGAAATCCACCGCGGACAGGGCCAGCGGCTTGCTGGCGAGGTCGCGATGCGGCCGCGGCACCAGGCCGCGCCGCGACACCGCCAGGATCCGGCCGCGATGGTCCTGCGCCGCCAAGCCGGCGGCGATGTCGATCATGGTCAGCCCGGTGCCGAGAATCAGCACGGTCTCGTCGGCCAGGATCGAGGGCAGGCACGCATCCTCCGGCCCGACCAGGATCCGGCCCGGCGAATCGGGCAGGGGAATCGGCGCCGCCGGCGGGGCGTTGCCGGTGCACAGCGCGACCGCATCCACCTCCTCGACCCGGCCGGAGGCGAGCCGCAGTGTCACGCCCGCCCCCGTGCGGTCCAGCGCCACGGCTGCGTCGGCCAGCATGGTCAGGCCGCCGGGAAACGCCCGCCCCGCCGCGGCCAGCGTGTCGCCGATATAGTCGCCGTAGAAGCGGCGCGGCAGATAGGCGCCGCCGCCGGCGCCATGCGCATCGGCCCAGCGCTGGAAATCCTCCGGCTCGTCCGGCAAGGCGCTCATGTTGCCGGTCCGCACATTCAGCAGATGGGCCGGGTGCGGCGTGCCATAGGCCATGCCGCGGCCCGGCGGGCCGCCACGCTCGACCAGCAGGATCTCCACCGCCCCGGCCGAACGGCGCAGCAGCTGGACCGCGAGCAGGCATCCGGTGAAACCGGCGCCGATGATGGCGATGCGCATGATCCTCCAACCGCTGCTTCGACGGCCGCATCGTAACCGCGACCCGCCCGGTCCCGCCACCCGCTGGATCGAATGGTCCCATGCACGCCCGGATGTGTGCATGCCGCCTCGCCGACGCCACGGTGCCGCCCTATGTTGCAGCCTGGACCCTGAGGCAGGACGGACGATGTCGAAGCGGAGTCGGGCGGCTGTGGTGGGCATGATGCTGGCAGGGTTGGCGGCGGCGGGCTGCGTGCCGTCGCGCAAGCCGGTGCAGCTGCCGGCATCGGTGCCAGTCGACCATGCGCTGTCCGCCGACATCCATTACGTCTTCTTTGCCCCCGGCAAAGCGGAGGTCGGCGGCGATGGCAGCGCCGCGATCGCCGCCGCGGTGCTGGAGGATGCGCGGCGGCGGGCCAAGGGCGGGCCGGTGCCGCGCCTGACCGTCATCGGCTACACCGATGCCGGCCCCACCGGTGCCGGCGACAACCCGGCCTGGGCGCAGCGCCTGTCGCTGCGGCGGGCCCAGGCGGTGGCGGCGCGGCTGGCCGGCGCCGGCATCCCGCCGGGGCGGATCGCGGTCAGCGCCGCCGGCGCCGCCGACCCGCTGCTGCCGGCCCCGGCCGGCACGCCGGAACCGGCCAACGACCGGGTCGAGATCGGCTTCCAGCCCGCGATTCAGCCGGCCAACCCTGCCATGTCGCGATTGGACGCGACACCACGCCGCCCCATATAGTTTGATCGGAATTGTCGGCACCGCCGGCGGCAGCGGATCTGGGTTCATGTACACAGCGGAAACCCGGGCGATCGAAGTGTCGGTCGAACCGGTCTATCTCGAGGACGAATCCTCGCCCGACGAACATCATTTCGTCTGGGCCTATCACGTCCGCATCGTCAACCATGGGCGGGAGTCGGTGCAGCTGCGCAGCCGGTACTGGCAGATCACTGACGACCGCGGCCGGGTGCAGGAGGTGCGCGGCAAGGGCGTCGTCGGGGTCGAACCGGTGATCGAGCCGGGCAAGACCTTCAAATACACCAGCGGCGCCCCGATCGCGACGCCGTCCGGCATCATGGTCGGGACCTATGAGATGGAGACGCCGGCCGGCGAGCGCTTCGACGTGGCGATCCCGGCCTTCTCGCTCGACAGCCCGCACAACACCATCCGGCTGAACTGACGTGGCGCGGCCCGGCC
>NZ_JBYRFX010000117.1:0-5332 GCF_057815775.1 Inquilinus sp. | reverse complement strand
TCACCTGGCGGTGGATGGGGTGTCCTGGCGGGTGCTGCTGTCGGACCTGCAGCGCGGCTATGAGCGGGCGCTGGCGGGCGAAGCCCAGCCGGCAGGCGGTCCGCGGACGCCGTGGAGCCATTGGGCCCAGGCGCTGCAGGCCTATGGTGCTACGCCCGAAGTGCAGGCGGAATCCGCCTGGTGGCGCGAGGCGCTGTCGGACGCGACGGGCCGGCTACCGGTGCGCTCGGGCAGTGACCGTCGTCTGGGATCGAGCCGCGAGGTGACGTGGCGGCTGGAAGCATCCCAGACGCGCCGGCTGTTGCAGGAAGTGCCTGCGGCGTACCGGACGGGCGTCGAAGACGTGCTGCTGGCGGCGCTGAGCCGGGTGCTGGCGGACTGGTCCGGGTCCCCGGGCGTGCTGGTCGACCTGGAAGGCCATGGCCGTGAGGCGGTGGTGCCTGACGTGGATGTGTCGGAGACGGTGGGCTGGTTCACCACCCGCTATCCCGTCTGGCTGCCGTCGGAGAGCGATGCGGCGGCGCATCTGATCGGGGTGAAGGAGCGTCTGCGGTCGGTGCCGCATCGTGGCCTGCATTGGGGCTTGTTGCCCGAGGCATCCCGTGAAGGCCTGCCGCAATCGGAGGTGAGCTTCAACTATCTCGGCCGGTTCGACGGCAATCTCGGCGAGGACGGGCTGTTCGGCTTCGCCCGCGAGGCGCGCGGCGCGTCGATGTCGCCGGAGACGGTGCTGGGCCATGTGCTCGACATCAACGGCATCGTGGCGGAAGACAGCCTGTCGCTGAACTGGCGGTACAGCCCGGACATGGTGTCGGCAGCCGAGATCGAAGACCTCGTGCGCCGGTTCGACGACGAGGTCCGGTCACTGATCGCCCATTGCCTGGCACAGGCGCCGGGGGCGACGGCCTCGGACTTCCCGCTGTCGGGCCTGACCCAGGCGCAGTTCCAGGCGCTTGAGCTGAATGTCTCGGAGGTCCAGGACCTCTACCCGGCGACGGCGGTGCAGCAGGGCATGCTGTTCCACAGTCTGATGCGTCCGGGGGAAGGCCTGTACGTCAACCAGCTGCATCTGTCGCTGCCGCAGACGCTGGATGTGCCGGCGATGCGCGGGGCATGGCAGGCGATGGTGTCGCGGCACGACATCCTGCGCACCGGCTTCGAATGGCGCCATGGCGGCGAAGCGCTGCAGGTGGTGCGGCATGCCGCCGAGCTGCCGTTTGAACATCACGACTGGTCGGGCGAGGATGCCTTCGAGGATCGGCTGTCGGCTTGGCGCCATGCCGACTTGGTGCGGGGCTTCGACCCGGCGGTGGCGCCGCTGATCCGGGTGACGGTGTTCGACCGCCCGGGTGGCGGGTCGGAGCTGGTGTGGACGGGCCACCATTCGCTGATGGATGGCTGGAGCACGTCGCAGCTGCTGGGCGAGGTGGGCAGTGCCTATGAGGCGCTGCGCCGCGGGGCTGCGGTGCCGTCGGTGCCGGGCCCGTCCTACCGGGACTATGTATCGTGGCTGTCGCTCCAGGGCGATGGCGAGGCCTGGTGGCGCAGCCAGCTGTCGGCGGTGGACGAGCCGGCAGGGCTGCTGGCGAGCCTGGAGGCACCGGTGAATGCACAGCCGGGATCGCACCGGCTGGACGAACGCCTGTCGGCGGATCTGAGCGAGCGGCTGCGCCAGGCGGCGCAGCGGCACGAGGTGACGCTGAACACGCTGGTGCAGGGCGCTTGGTCGGTGCTGCTGTGGCGCTACGGCAACCGGCCGCAAGTCGTGTTCGGGGCGACGGTGTCGGGGCGCCCGGCGGAGCTGGCGGGATCGGACCGGATGCTGGGCTTGTTCATCAACAGCCTGCCGGTCTGGGTGACGCTGAGCCCGTCGGACTCGGTTTCGCACTGGCTGCGGGGCCTGCAGGATCGGAACAGCGAACTCAGGCAGTACGAGCATACGCCGCTGTCCGAGATCCAGCGTTGGGCGGGGCAGGCCGGTGAGAGCCTGTTCGACAGTCTGGTGGTGTTCGAGAACTACCCCGTCGACGAGGCGGTGCGGCAGGCCGAGGACGGTTTCGCCCCGACCCATGCCGAGATCGTCGAGCGCACGAATTATCCGGTGACGCTGGGTGTCTCGCCCGGTGCGAGGGTGGCGCTGGATTGGATCTGGGATGGCGACCGGGTGCCGTCGGCCAGCATGGCCACCCTGCGCCGGCATTATGTCGAGGTGCTGGAGCAGCTGGCCACGGAGGCGGAGCTGTGGCTGGGCGATATCACGCTGAGCGGGGCGGAGATCACGCCGGTGCGGCAGCGCCATGCGTTCCGGTCCGTCACCGACCGGATCCTGGCGCAGGTTCAGCGGAACCCTGACACCGAGGCGGTGTCGTGCGAGGGCGACAGCCTGAGCTATGGCGAGCTGGAGGCGTGGTCTGGCCGGATCGGCCTGCAATTGCAGGACCTGGGCGTGGCGGCGGATGAGCGGGTCGGGCTGTGCGTCGAGCGGTCGGTGGCGCTGCCGGCGGCCCTGCTGGGCATCCTGCGCTCGGGCGGGGCCTATGTGCCCTTGGACCCGTCCTATCCCGAAGGCCGGCTGCGCGACATGATCGCGGATGCCGGGCTGCGTCGGGTGGTGACGGACGAGGCCAGCGCACAGCGTCTGTCCGGCCTGCTGGCGGGGCTGGAGCTGGTGATCGTGTCGGCGGTGCCAGACGAAGCGGCGCTCGGCTGGCATGAGCCGGCCCAGCCGTCACAGCTGGCCTATGTGATCTACACCTCGGGGTCGACGGGCAAGCCGAAGGGTGTGGGGATCAGCCACGGGGCGCTGAGCACGCATCTGGACGACTTCATCGCGGTGAACGGGATCGAGGCCGCGGACCGTGTGCTGCAGTTCTCGACCATCAACTTCGATTCGGCGGTGGACCAGCTGCTGCCGACCCTGGCGCAGGGCGCGCGGCTGGTGATGCGGGGGCCATACCTGCCGGAATGGTCGGCGTTCAACCGGCAACTGGCGGACGCGGCGGTCACGGTGATCGACCTGCCGGTGGCGTATTGGCAGCAATGGCTGGGGTCACTGCCCGCCAGCCTGCCGGCGCTGCGTCTGGTGACGGTGGGGGGCGAGGCGCTGCCGCCGGATGCCGTGACGCGCTGGCGATCGTCCGGGCTGGGCCATATCAGGCTGGAGAACACCTACGGCCCGACCGAGGCGACGGTGACGGTGTCGTCGCACGTCACGACAGCGGCAGATGCAGACAGCCAGTCGGTTCCGATCGGCCGCTCCTGGCCGGGACGGAGCTTCCAGGTGCTGGGCCCCGACGGTGCCATCGTCCCCGCGGGGGCGCTGGGCGAGCTGTGCGTCGGTGGTGCCAGCGTGGCGCGGGGCTATCTGAACCGGCCGGGGCTGACGGCGGAGCGCTTCGTGCCGGATCCGCAGGGCGAGCCCGGCAGCCGGCTGTACCGGACCGGCGACCTGTGCCGGATGCGGCAGGACGGGACGGTGCAGTTCCTGGGCCGGCTGGATGCGCAGGTGAAGCTGCGCGGCTACCGGATCGAGCTGGGTGAGGTCGAGGCGGCCCTGCGCGGCTGCCAGGGCGTGAAGGACGCAGCCGCCGCCGTCAGGGGCAGCGGCGAGAGCCGGCGGCTGGTCGGCTACGTCACCGGCGAGGTGGATCCGGACACCATCCGGACCGCGCTGGGCCGGGAGCTGCCGGAGCACATGATCCCGTCGGCGATCCTGGTGCTGGAGCGGCTGCCGCTCACGCCGAACGGCAAGCTGGACCGCAACGCGTTGCCGGAGCCGGAGATCACGGCGTCGGCGATCGAGGCGCCGCGCACCGAAACCGAGCGCATCCTCTGCGCCGTCTGGGCCGAAATCCTCTCCCTCCCCGCCGTCGGCATCTCCGACAACTTCTTCCGTATCGGCGGCGATTCGATCAGCCTGATGCAGGCGGCAGGGCGGCTCCGTCGGGCCCTCGGCCGTGAGATCAGCCTGAAGCTGCTGTTCGAAACCCCAGTGCTGGCCAGCCTGGCCGCGGCGCTCGACGCCTCGGTCTCGGGCCCGGCCAGTGCCATCCCGCCGCGGCCGCCGGAGATGACGGACCTGCCGCTGTCGCAGGAGCAGGAGCGTCTCTGGTTCCTGTGGAAGCTCGACCCGATCAACCCGGCCTATGTCATCGCCGGCGCCTTCCGGCTGTCCGGCGACCTCGATGCGGCGGCGCTGCATGGCGCCCTGTCGGATGTGGTCGGGCGGCATGAAAGCCTGCGCACCCGCTTCGTCGAGACCGACGGTGTCGGCCGCCAGGTGATCGATCCGGCCGCCCGCTTCGGCTGGGCGGTGCTGGAGAGCACCGAGGACACCCTGTCCGAACAGGTCGGCCAGGTCGCCGGGCGGCCGTTCGACCTGATCGGTGGGCCGGTGCTGCGCGCCTGCCTGCTGCGGGTGTCGGCCACGTCGCATGTCGTGGTGCTGGCGATGCACCACATCGTCTCCGACGGCCTGTCGGTGGCGATCCTGCAGCGCGAGCTGGTCGCGGCCTATGAGGCGCGGCGCGCCGGCGTGCCGGCGGATCTGCCGGCCCTGCCGATCCAGTATGCCGATTACGCCCTGTGGCAGCGCGCCTGGCAGGACGAGGCGGTGCTGGACTCGCAGCTGGCCTATTGGCGCGGCCGGCTCGGCACCGAACATCCGGTGCTGCGCCTGCCCGAGGTCCGGGCCAGGACCGGCGCCCGGTCCTCCGAAGGCGGCCAGGTGACCATGGATGTGGCGCCGGCTGCGGTGGCGACGCTGCGCCGCCTAGCCCGGGCGCATGAGACGACGCTGTTCGTGGTGCTGCTGGCGGCCTGGCAGGCCGTGCTGCACCGCTACAGCGGCCAGGACGACATCCGGGTCGGCGTGCCGGTGGCCGGCCGGCCGCGGGCCGAGACGGAAGGGCTGATCGGCTTCTTCCTGAACACCCTGGTGCTGCGGGCCGATTTCGCCCCCGGCATGGGCTTCGCCGCGCTGCTCGACCAGATGCGCACGCGGATGATCGAGGCACAGGCCAATGGCGACATCTCCTTCGCCCGTGTGGTTGAGGCGCTGCAGAGCGAGCGCGACCTGGCCAACACGCCGCTGTTCCAGACCGTGTTCAACTTCGAGGCTGCGTCCCGGCCGGTCTCCCAGCCCGCGGGGCTGCGGATCTCGTCCTTCGAGATCGACCGGATGACGTCGCGCTTCGACCTTGCGCTGAATGTGGGCGAGCTGGACGGGGGCCTGCGGCTGTCGCTGGTGTATGCGGCGGACATTTTCGACGCGGCGACGGTGGAGCGGTTATGCGGCCACACCGTGGAGGTGCTGGAGCAGCTGTCGGCGGCG
>NZ_JBYRFX010000116.1:0-25258 GCF_057815775.1 Inquilinus sp. | reverse complement strand
GTCCAGGTCGTGGCGACAGGGAGCGCGGTCACGTCGACTTCGACGCCGGAGACGCGGCGCAAGACCGCCTGCACCTGGTCCCGCGTGATCGGCTGGGTCCGGTGGAAAGCGCCGCCGTCGAACGCGACCATCGCGATCGTTCCAGGCCGTGAGTAGGTGTACATGCCCGTCGGCGTGTAGTGGCGGCCGGGTTCGAGCCTGTCCGGATCGGCCAGTTCGACCTCGGCGGAGTAGCCGGTGAATTCGGGGTCGGTGCCGGCGAAGGCGAAGCCGCCGGCCTTGCGCACCGTGCTGCGGCCGCCATCGCAACCCACCAGCCAGCGCCCGCGGAACACCTCGTTACCGACGCGAATGGCCACCTCTTCGTCGGATGGGTCGAAGCCGTCGACGCCGAGGCCGCGCCGGATCTCGACGCCGAGCGCGATGGTGCGGGCTGCCAGGACGGATTCGATGTGCTCCATCTCGACCGCCACGCTGGTGCCGGCCGGGCTGGGCAGGCGATACGGCCATTTCGAGCTGTCGATGCTGTCGTTGTAGAATTGGATGCCGGCGAAATGACCGCCCGGGCGGCGCGCCTGCTGCATCCAGTGCGGAGCATCCGGCGTGCGGCCGGTCGAGCCATCCTTGGCGCGTGGCGGCGCGATGTCGTCCAGCAATCCGCGGCGGTAGAAGGCTTCGATGCTCGGCGCCGACAGGCCGCGCAACCCGAACGGGAGCCGCTTCAAGGGGGAGCGCGGGTCCGCGGCCTGCTCCAGCACCAGCACCGAGAGGCCGGCAAGCCGCAGCTCACAGGCGAGAAACAAGCCGACGGGGCCGGCACCGGCGATCACGACGTCAGAGGGAGCCAGGGGACGGTTGGGCATGGGGCTGCTCCTGTGTCAGCGTTCGACCGGAGCGGTTCGTCGTTTCGAGAACCACACGGACGAACAAGAGGACGCCCGGGCGGCGTCCACTGTTCGTCGTGGGGATCCCCTGCACGCGGCAGGAGACCAGAGCTTTCGTTTCCGAAAGGACTTGGGCTTACCAAACCAAGTCCGCCTTTTCCGACGGCGGCTATATAGCGTTGCCGCAATTGATCTGCAACCGGCACCGGCGCGATCATGGTCTCGCTGTCGCCACATTGACCCGGCTTCCTCGCCTCTTCGGTGGCTCCACAAGAGCCTGTCCCGAAGAGAGAGGACGCCCCTTGACCGCTGTCGCCAAACTGGCCGGGCCGCTCGCCCTGGCCGTCATCTCATCCTGCCTGCTGCCGCTTGCGAGCCAAGCGGCCGACCGTGCCGACCGAATCGCCGCCACCGTCGACCGGGCCTTCCGCCCGCTGATGCAGCAATATGACGTGCCAGGGATGGCCGTGGCCCTGACCGTGGACGGCCAGGAGTATGTCTACACCTTCGGCGTCGCCTCGAAGGAGAGCCAGGCGCCGGTGACGAAGGATACGATCTTCGAGCTCGGCTCGGTCAGCAAGACCTTCACCGCCACGCTGGTGTCCTATGCCCTGGGGCAGGGCAAGATCTCGCTGGACGATCATCCCGGGGCGTTCATGCCGCAGCTGCGCGGCAGCCCCATCGACAAGGCGACCCTGCTCAATCTCGGCACCTACACGGCGGGAGGATTGCCGCTGCAGGTCCCCGACGCGGTGAGCACCGATGCGGAGATGGCGGCCTATTTCCAGCAATGGAAGCCGGATGCCGCCCCCGGCGAACAGCGGCGATATTCGAACGCCAGCATCGGCCTGCTCGGGTACGTCACCGCCCTGGCGCTGAAGGGCAGCTTCGCCGATCTGGCCGAAGCCGAGCTGTTCCCGAAGCTCGGCCTGAGCCACAGCTATGTCAGGGTGCCCGCGGCGGCGATGGACCAGTATGCCTGGGGCTACAACAAGGCGAACCAGCCGATCCGGGTCAATCCGGACATGTTCGATGCCGAGGCCTATGGCGTGAAGGCCACGGCCGTCGACGTGCTCCACTTCGTCGAGGCCAACATCCATCCGGAGACGCTCGACGCGCCGATGCGGCATGCGGTCGAGGGCACCCATATCGGCTATTTCAGGGCCGGCGGCATGGTGCAGGGGCTCGGCTGGGAACAATATCCCTATCCAGTCACGCTGGACCGGCTGCTGGCCGGCAACTCTGACCAGACCAGCCTGCAGGCCAATGCCGTGACGCAGATCACGCCGCCGCGGACGCCGGAGGGGCCGACCCTGTTCAACAAGACCGGCTCCACCAACGGCTTCGGCGCCTATGTCGCCTTCGTGCCGGACCGGAAGATCGGCATCGTCATGCTGGCGAACCGCAATTTCCCGATTTCGGCGCGGGTCACGACCGCCCATGCGGTTCTTGAGCAGCTGGCTGCCGACATGCCGTAAGCCAGGACCTGGCCCGGTCAATCTGTGGCTAGGCCCGCCTCACTGCCCCGTGGTGGTGGTACCGCCGGCGCCACTGGTGCTGCTCGGCGGCAGCACCGACCCGGCCTGGGTGCGGTTGCTGGTGCCGGATCCGCCGCCCTGGCCGCCTTCGTCACCGCCCGGCAGCTGCAGGTAGCGTTCGGCCGCCCGCACCGACGGGTTGGCGAAGGCCGGCCCGGTCCGCCGACCTTGGACCAGGTCGCTCTTGCGCTCGACCTGCAGCGCCAGGTTGATGTCGCTGGAACAGCCGAGCGGCAGGTCTTCCGGCAGCGAGCCGTCCGGGTTCAGGCAGCGCTTGGGCCACAGCATCCCCTGCCCCGCCGCCGACACCTGGACCTCGTCGCCCGCACCGGGATCGTCGACCAGCGTGATGGCGTAGCGGCCGGTGCTGCGCAGCACCGCCACCACCGCCTGCTGCCGCGCCGCCGCCTGCGGCCCGCCGGCCGCGACCGTGACGGTTGAGCCCGAGCTGAGCCCGGCGCCGCGGACGAAGTCGACCAGCCGGGTGCGTTCGGTCGCGCTGAGCCGCGCGGCCTGGGGGGCGAACAGCACCGGATGCGCCACCGGCGTCGACAGGCTGGTGTAACCATCCTCCGGCCAGTCCGGGATCTTGTGGTCGCAGGCAGCCAGGGTGCCGGCCAGGAGCAGCAGGGCCGCCAGGACATGCGGTCGGGTCGGGAGCGTCATCTCGAAATCCTATTCGAGCACGAAGCCGGCGCTGCCGCCGGTCATGGAGGAGGACCGCGCGCGCTGCACCGTCGGGGCGGTGCGCTGCGCCGGCAGGGCCAGCGCCTTGGGCGTGTCGGTCGGCTTCATCAGGAACGGGGTGAGCAGGGTCACCAGCTCCGTCTCGTTGCGCTTGTACTTGCTGGACTGGAACAGCTTGCCCAGCACCGGGATGTCGCCCAGCACCGGGATCTGGTCGGCCGCGTTCGACATGTTGCGCTGGAACATGCCGGCCAGGGCGAAGGTCTGGCCCGAGCCAAGCTCGATCGTCGTCTCGGCCCGGCGCACGGTCAGGGCCGGGATCGAGAAGCCGCGGTTGGTCACGGCGCCGGCGTCGCTGAGCTCGCTGACCTCGGGCTTCACCCGCATCGCGATCCGGTCGCCCGGCAGCACGGTCGGGGTGAAGGACAGCGACACGCCGAACTGCTTGTATTCGACGGTGACGGTGTCGTTGCCCTGCGGCACCGGGATCGGGAATTCGCCGCCGGCCAGGAAGTTGGCGGTCTCGCCGCTCATCGCCGTCAGCGTCGGCTCGGCCAGGATGTTGACCACGCCCTCGTTCTGCAGCGCGTCGATCACGGCATCGACATTGTTGCCACCGCTGTGATAGCCGGCATTGGCGGTCCCGGCGCCGCCGACGCCGCCGAAGGCCCCGGTGACGACGCCGACATTGAACTTGCCGATGTCGAACATCGCCTGCCAGTTGATGCCGAGATTCTGCACCGCGGTGCGCGACACCTCGGCGAAGCGGACGCGGATGCCGACCTGCTGCGACCCCTGCACCGTGTTCATGTTCATGGCGCCGCCGGCATTGCTGCCGAGCTGCTGGGCCAGGGCGTCGAGCTTCATCGCGGCGCCGAGATCGGGCGCCGTCCCTGTCGTCACCGGCCGGTCCTGGATATAGCCCACCTGGCCGGAACCTGGAGGCGCCACCCGCGCCGCCTCGCGCTGCGCCGCCATCTCGTCCTGGCTGACCCGGACATTGGCGGCGGCCACCACCTGGTCGGCGCCGCTGAGGGCGAACAGGTTGGTGGTGCCGGTGGAGACGCCGTAGATATAGGCCGACCGGGCCGACACCATCTCGACATCGAGCACGTTGGGGTTGGCCACCAGCACGGTCTGCACCGGCTGCGCGAAGGTCAGCAGGTTGCCCTGGCCGACCTTCATCTCCAGCATCGAGCGGCTGGGCGTCACCACCGGGGACACCGTCATCGCCCGCGGCGGCGCCGGCGTCACCGTCATGCCCGGCATGGTGGTGGATGGCGCTCCCGGAGCAGCTTCAGGAACGGCCGGCAGCGGCTGGCCCGGCACGGCCTGCGGCACCGGATCGGTGGGGGCGCCGGGCGGCACGGTGACGATCTTCGGCGCCGTGGCCGGCGCCCGCATGGCGGTGACCTCAGGGGCTTCGCCAAGCACGGCGGCCGTCCCCGGCGCGGCGGTCGCCCCCGGAGAGGCCTGGGCCATCTCGGCCTGGCCCTGGGCCGGAAGCGGCGTCACGGTCATGCCTGGCGTTTCGGTCTGGGCCCGGGCCGCCGCGCCGGACGCCAGGACGGCGAGCAGCCCGGCCGACAGCAGCGCGCCGCGCCACCGCGCCCGCAAGCGGGACTGGTTCATCTCCCCCCTCATTCCGCAGCCGCCCGGTCAGGACCCGCTTCCGGCTCGGCCCGACCGCGCCGCCCGGTCAGCCGGATGACCGCGACCGGCTGCACCGTGTAGTCCGAGGCGATCTCGGCATAGGACAGCACCGCTGCATCGACCAGATTGCGGGCCAGCGTCTGGCGCAGGAAGCGCCTTGTGTCGAGCGCGGTCAGCACCACCGGCGGCCGGCCGCCCGGCGCAACCCGGCCGAGATGGCCGCGGATGGCGTCGACCATCTCCTCCGCCTGGCCTTCCGGCAGCGCGAGATAGGCGCCGACCGCGGTCTGGCGGATCGACTGGCGCACCACATCCTCGGCGCTGCGGTCGAGGATCAGCGCGTCGATCACCTTCCGCGCATCGGCATGGGTGTGGCAGATCTGGCGCTTCAGCCCGCCGCGGACATATTCGGTCAGCAGGATCACGTCCTGCTCCTTCTGGCCCCATTCGGCCAACGTCTCCAGCACCAGCCGGTGGTTGCGCAGCGAGATGCCCTCCTCCAGCAGCCGGCGGAAGACGTCGGCGATCTGGTTCACCGACAGGTTGCGCTGCGCCTCGCGCACCAGGTCGCCGCGCGTCGCCTCGATCCGCTTGAGGAAGGCCTGGGTTTCCTGGATGCCGAGGAAATGGGGGGCGTAGCGCCGCAGGGCCGCGGCCAGCGCATCGCCGACCACCTGGTCCGCCGCGGCATGGCCGATGCCGGCCTCGACCAGCGTCGCCTCATGCCGGCCGTCGATCCAGTGCGGCCCCCCGCCCTCGGCAGTCTCGACTTCGAGATCCAGCAGGTCGAGATGCATGGGGTCGTCGCGCAGCAGCAGCTTGCCGGGCCGCGCCGTGCCGGCCTGGACCGGAACGCCGTCGATGTCGATGCGGAAGCCATCCGCCGCCAGGTCCCCGCCGGTGTCGATCCGGGCCACCGGGAACGGCACGCCGAAGATGCCTTCCAGCGATTCGGCACTGTCCTGGGCCAGCGCGATCGCCGTGGTGCGGCCCAGCCCCGCCGCCAGATCGGCGCCGAGATGCAGCACCACGGTGTCGTCCTGCGCCACGACGGCATCGGCAGCAGCGGCATCGGCCTGGACCACCGCCGCCGCGGCCAGCCGGCGGCGCTGCAGCAGCACCCCGCCGACGAGGATGCCGGCGATCGCCAGGAAGATCAGGGTCGGGAAGCCCGGCACGAAGCCGAGCAGCGCCATCACCCCGGCCGCCATCAGCAGCGCGGTCGGGTTGGCGCCGATCTGGCGGGCGATGTCCGCACCCAGATTCTGGCTTTCCGCCGTCGTCACCCGGGTGACGATGGTGCCGGCGGTGATGGCGATGAACAGGGCCGGGATCTGCGCCACCAGCCCGTCGCCGATGGTCAGCAGCGAATAGACATGCAGCGCCTGGCCCAACGATAGGCCGTGCTGCAGCACGCCGACCGCCAGGCCGCCGATCAGGTTGACGGCGACGATGATCAGGCCGGCGATGGCGTCGCCCTTCACGAACTTCATGGCGCCGTCCATGGCGCCGAACAGCTGGCTTTCCTTCTCCAGCGTCTGGCGCCGCCGCGTCGCCTCGGCCAGGTCGATGTCGCCGGCCCGCAGCTCGCCGTCGATGCTCATCTGCTTGCCCGGCAGGGCGTCCAGGGTGAATCGGGCCGCGACCTCGGCCACCCGCTCCGCACCCTTCACCACCACCACGAACTGCACGATGGTGATGATCAGGAAGATCACCAGCCCGATCGCCAGGCTGCCGCCGATGACGAATTCGCCGAAGGTCTGGATGATCGAGCCGGCATCGGCCTGCATCAGCACCAGCCGGGTGACGCCGATCGACAGCGCCAGCCGGAAGATGGTGGCGATCAGGATCACCGAGGGCAGCACCGACAGCTCCATCGGGCTGCGGAGATAGACCGCCACCATCAGCAGCAGGACCGCGAAGGTCATGTTGCAGGCGATCAGCATGTCCACCAGCAGGGTGGGCAGCGGCAGGATCATCAGCAGGATGGTGGCGACCAGCAGCGCCACGATCATCAGATCCTGGCGCCCGGTGAAGGCGGTGAAGGCGGAGCGGAGGCGCGGGTTCATGCGGCTGCCCTGCGGTCCGGCGCGTCGAGATAGTTGCGGAAGGCACGGCGCGCCGCCTCGATCTCGCCCAGCTGGTGCAGTGCCCGGCTGCGCAGCAGATGGCGGGCCGCGGCCGGTGCCTCTTCCGCCTCGAGCCGGTCGAGGACGTCGATCGCGCGGTCGGGCCGGCCGACCGCCAGGAAGGCCACCGCCACCGCCCGCAACGCCACCGCATCTCCGCCGCGCGAGGCCAGCAGCAGCGCCAGCGCCAGCGCCCGGTGGTTCTGGCCGTGCCGGAGATAGTCGAAGACGAGGCGATGCAGGGTGTCGCGCTGGGCCGGCGTCATCCGCGTCACCCGCCGATCAGGTCGTTGAGGCGGGACCGCAGCAGATCCTGCTTGCGCAGCTCCTGCAGCAGCACGGCGCTGCCCCAGCGCGCCAGCCGGTCTTCCGGCGCGTCCGCCTGCAGCTGGTCGACCAGCTCGGCCAGGGCCTCGACCTGCCCCAGCGCGCCGGGATGCACTTCGCCGGCGCTTGCCGGGCGGATGTAGTCCAGCATCTCGTCGCGCAGCCGCGATGCCCGGTCCCGGCGGGTGCGGGTCGCCGTGACCCGCCGCGGCGCCGTCGCCCCGGCCGGGCCGGCCGGCCGGCTGCCGGCGTTTTCAGGCGCTTCGCCGGCCCTGACCCCGTCGAGGGGTTCGGTGCGTGACCGGATTGTCGTCATGTCGTTTCCCCCTTCCCGGCCATCCGCTAAGGCTTGGCAGGATCGGTCAGGCTCATCACGAAGGTCTGGCCGGACCGGCTGCGCAGGGTCACGGCATCAGGCCGGATCGTCTCGACCGACCAGCCGCCGCCGAGATCCGCCCCCTCGAAATACTTCGATCCGGTGTGGGTGATCAGATACGGGTTGGCACCGGTCCACACCGCCTGGATCACGACCTCCGGCGCCTCGCTGACCGGCCCGGCGCCGACCTCGGATGACAGCAGCGACGACCCGGCAAAGGTGCGGTCGAACCAGGCCTGGATGTCGCGCCAGCGCGCCATCTCCTCCGCCGACAGCCGGCCGGCGGCGACGATGCGGTTGCCGCTGGCCGTCAGCGCGATACCGTCGATATGCGCCTGATCGATCCGCGCCCGCAGCGCCGCTTCCGGCGTTTCCTGATGCGGCACGACCGGGGCCAGGGCCGCCGTCTGCACCACCGGCTTCTCGGGTCGCGCCGCAGCCGGCACCGCCGGTTCGACCGCCGGCTCACCGGAAGAGAAGGCGATCCCGGACAGGCCGCCCAGCACTGCCATCAGCAGCGCTGCCGCAGCCAGGGCCTGGAAGCGGGTGACGCCGCCGCCGATCTCGACCGGCGCGCGCAGCACCAGCCGCGTCCCGCCGAGGGTCAGCTCGGCCGGCAGCGGCAGCGTCAGCGCATCACCCGGCTCCACCACCCCGTCGCGGCCGGGCACCATGACGGCACCGGCCAGCGGCTCGACCCGGATCCGCCGCCGATCGATCTCGATCAAGGTGTGGACCGGCGCCAGCGCCGCATCGGCCAGGACGATGTCGCAATCGAGCCCGCTGCCCAGCCGATAGGTCGCGGCCGCCAGCTTCTGGGCGGTGCCGGCATTCGGCCCTTCGACCACGAACAGCGTGACCGTGGACGAGCCACGGCCCAGCCCCAGGGCCGCCGCCGCACCGAACAGGCCCATCTTGAGTTTCGAGAGCATCGCGCACCCCACGCACGTCTCGACCATACCAACAACGATTAGGCGTTCGACGAGGCCAAGCCCAGCCGACGACGATAGGCGCGGCTGGATTGCAGCCGCGCCTCTCGCGAATCCTGCACCGGCCGATTGAACCTCAATCGCACCAGAGACTTGATGAGATTTCGCCCGCGCAGGCCTTAGTTGTTGCTCGCGGCGCGCTCAGCGGCCCGCTGCCAGCCTTCGGCAATCGTCTGATCGCCATTGGCCTTGGTCAGGACCTTCTGGTTCTCGAACTGCCGGACCTGCTCGTCCTGGAACATCTTCTGATAGTCGGCGGGATTCACGCCACCGGTCTGATCAGCCATGTCGCTCTCCTCTATGCTCGCTGCCGATCTCTCGCGGTATTGCGCGAAGATCCGGCCCCCACATCTGCGAGACCATCTCTGCTCTCGCCCATTTCAGGCGCCCCTGCCAGGACAAGTCCTTCCCAGGGGCACCCCGCCAAGCAGCCATGACTATGTCCCAAAATTTGAACAGGTCAACCCCAATTCAAATCTACACCCACAGGCTTCACCCACTATTGGCAGGTGGAAAACTTTAACAAAAGCGCATGGAACCGAATCGCCTTCGATGTGTTTAGGGCCGTCTGCTGAAGCATGGACTGGCCGTCATTGGCTTTTGCAGCTTTGGCACAGGGGCGCTATAACTGGATACAGCATAGGCGAGTCACCGCATCGGCGGAAACTTGCCAACATCGGCAAAAACTTGCCAATCGAGATTTGAGCGGACACAACCGTCATGACGTCGGCGCACGCGATCGGGGGACGCATGCTGGCCAGGGCCGCCGGTTACGGCAGCGCCCTAATCGTTGTTGGCATCATTGCGGCTGCCCCGGCCGCGGCGCAGGCCGTCATCCGCACGGCACCGACCGCATCGGCGGCACCCACGCCGCTGATCCCACCATCGGCCACGCCCCCATCGGCCTCGACTCTGCCGCCCGCCGCAACACCTGCTCCCGCCATCACGGCACCGCAGGCGATGGCTCCTGCAGCCGTGTCCGGCCGCAGCACGCTGCCCTGGCCGGACAAGCCCTACCCCTATGTCATCCTCGACCAGGATATCCGGGACGTGCTGGCCGCCTTCGGCAGCAACCTCGATATCCCGGTCAAGGTCAGCGACAAGGTCGCCGGCCGGGTCCGCGGCCGGCTGCCGGAGCTGACGCCGCAGCAGCTGCTGGACCATTTGGCCGCCAGCTATGGCCTGCAATGGTATTACGACGGCCAGGTACTTTATGTGACCACGGTCGAGGAGGCGGCGTCGGAGATGCTGCCGCTCGGGCCGATCCGGTTCGAGGAGCTGCAGGATTCGCTGGCCAGCCTGCGGCTGGATGACCCCCGCTTCCCGCTGCGGCCGCTGGCCAGCGCCAATGTGGCGCTGATCAACGGCCCGCCCCGCTATGTCGCCCTGGTCAAGGAGACGATGCAGGCGCTGCAGCAGGCTTACCAGTTCCAGACCACGATCGTGCGCGGCCGGACCGGAAAGACCGGATCATGACCGCGCCCCTGCCCCACCGCATCCAAGCAAGCCGAGGCTGAGCCATGGTTGTCATCTCGCCCGCCGCCCTGCACATCCCGGCCCAGATCGAGCCCAAGGCCCCGGTCGTGCCGGTCGCGCTGCCGCTGGACCCGAAGGCCGGGAATGTCTTCGACTACGCGATGCCGCTGCAGCCGAGCCAGAAATCGATCGCGGATTACGCGCCCAGCCTGAAGGCCAAGCTGCTGGCCAACCCGGCCACGATGGGCGACCAGATGCTGCGGTCGCTGGAGAGCTTCCACAAAAGCACCCTGGCGATGCGCGATTCGACCGACCCGACGCAATCCACCGTCGCGACGCCCTCACCGGCGCTGGCGGCCAAGCCGGGGGCGCAGCCGGGCCCGGCCGCCCAGCATCCGGGCCAGGATCCAGCTGTGGAGCAGCTGAAGCAGATGTTCGCCGATGCGCGGCGGGAAACCACCCGGTCGATCGGCAAGATCCTCGAGATGAACCTCGTGACCACCACGACGCAGCAGATCCCGAACACCGTGAACACCCTGATCCGGAGCTGAGCCGAGACCATGCCCGCCGCCTTGGCCCAGTCGAGACCCGGCGGGAGAGTGCCGTCCGCGCTCCGCCTCCTCGCGATATCAGCCCTGCTGCTGCTCGCCGCCTGCAAGGTCGAGCTGTACAGCGGGCTGGAGGAGCGCGAGGCCAATGAGATGGTCGCCATCCTGCTGCACCAGGGCATTCCGGCCGAGCGCGAGGTCACCAAGGATCGCGGCCTTGTCGTCTCGGTCGAGGAGGACCGCTTCGCCGACGCGGTCGACCTGCTGAGCCGCAACGGCTATCCGCGTGAGCGCTACGCGTCGATCGAGACCGTGTTCAAGGGCGAGGGGCTGGTGTCGTCGCCGGTGGAGGAACAGGCGCGGCTGATCTATGCGCTGAGCCAGGAGCTGTCGCGCACCATCTCCGAGATCGACGGCGTCTATTCCGCCCGCGTCCACGTCGTCCTGCCGGACCCGGAGGGGCTGAAGGCCGCCGCCTCGCCCTCCTCCGCCTCGGTCGTCATCCGCCACCGGGCCGATGTCGACCTGTCGAAGCTGACGCCCGAGATCAAGATGCTGGTGGCGAACGGCATCAAGGGGCTGATGTACGAGAACGTCTCGGTCGTGTTCCTGCCGACCGATCCCGGCGGCATGACCCCGCCGGTGCAGGACCCGCTGACCAACATCGCCGGCGTCTGGGTGCACCAGTCGAGCGCGCCCTGGCTGGAAGGCCTGTTGGCCGTGGTCGGCATTGCCCTGCTCGCGGCGGCCGGCGCGGTCGGGTGGAGCTTCTGGCGGCGGCGCGACAGCAACCCGCAGGCCGCCGAATGACACCCCGGGAGGGGCTTGAGCATCAGTTGGCGGCACTGCGCTTCGACCGGGCGCTGGCGCTGCACGCCCATCCGGGCCAGCTGGCCCGCGCCTTTCCCGGCTTGTCGGAGACCGCGGCCCGGCAACTGCTGGACAGCCCACGGATCCGGCCGCGCCTGTCGGCATTGCTGGGACAGCGGCTCGGCGTGGCCGACTTCGACGCCGACGCCTTCCGGGGCGATATCGCGCTGGCCGGGGCCATGCCGCCCGCCGCACTCGACCGCGCCATCCGCCATGCCGGCGCTGCCGCCCTGGCGTCCCAGCTGCGGACCATCGTGCTGGGTTCGGACATCCGGCGGGTGACGACGGCGATCGGCGCCGATGCCTATGGCTTCGGCCTGGCCCATCGCGGCCCCGCTCCGGCCCTGGGCATCGGCGACAATTTGCCGGTCGAGACCGCGATCGAGCGCGCCGGGCAGCTGTGCCTGGCCTGCTGGAGCCTGGAGGCCGGCCCGGCCGTCGCCGACCGACTGCGCCTGCGGCTGGCGCCGGAGCGCTGGCCGGAGACCGGCCTGCCGGCCGACCGGACCGCGGCGGCCGGGCTGTTCGCCGCCGCGCTGCGGACGGTGGCATCCCATGGCTGACACCCGCCCCGCCTTCCGCCCGGGCGGCCCGGTGTTGAAGGCCGCGGCCCTCAGCCAATGGCATGAGGCGCGGCGCTTCCTGGCCGAGGCCGAGTCGCATGCGGCACGGCTGCGGGCCGAGGCCGACGCCGCCTTCGCCGCCGAGCGCAGCCGCGGCCATGCCGAAGGGCTGGCCGCCGGCCGGGCCGAGGCCGCGACGCTGCTGGCCGCGACCGGGGTGCAGATCGACCGCTACCTCGCCGGGCTGGACCAGACCCTGGCCGACCTGGTGCAGGAGACGATCGAGCGCATCCTCGGCCGCTTCGACCGGCGCGAACTGGTGCTGCAGGCCGTCGCCCATGGCTTGCGCCAGGCCCGGCTAGATCATGCGGCGACGCTGCGAGTGGCCCCCGACCTGGTGGGCGCGCTGCGCGAGCGGCTGGCCGACCCGGCCTGGGAGCTGGGCGACATCGCCCGCCGCGTCACCGTCGAATCCGACCCCGGCCTGGCCGACGACACCTGCGTGATGGTGACCAAATACGGCCATGTCGAGCTGGGCATCGACGCCCAGCTGCGCGCCCTGCGCAACGCGCTGCGCGGCACCGGGCCGGGCGAGGCGCCGCGATGACCGCGCCCGATTCGCCCCTCCCGGCCGCCGGCCTGGCTCTGCGCGGCGACCCGCTACGGGTGCTGCGGCGCCGGCTGGAGGAGGCCGAGCCGCGCCCGGTCAAGGGCCGGGTGGTCAAGGCGATCGGCGTCACCGTCCATGCCGAGATCCACGATGCCCGGCTGGGCGAGATCTGCGAGCTGCGCGACCCGCGGACCGGCCACAGCATTCTCGCGGAGGTGGTCGGGCTGGTCGACGGCGCCGCGGTGCTGACCCCGATCGGCAGCCTGGAGGGTCTGTCGACCCGGACCGAGGCGATCCCGACCGGCCGGGCCCTGCGCCTGGGCGTCGGCCCCGCCTTGCTGGGCCGGGTGCTGGACAGCCTGGGCCGGCCGCTCGACACTGCCGAGCGCGGGCCGCTGGACACCGAGTCGACCTATCCGCTGCATGCCGAGGCGCCGCCGGCGCTGCTGCGCCCGCTGATCAGCCGGCCGATGCCGCTGGGGATCCGCGCGATCGACGGGCTGCTGACCTGCGGCGAAGGCCAGCGCATCGGCATCTACGGGTCGCCCGGCACCGGCAAATCCTCGCTGCTGGCGCAGATCGTCAAGGGCGTCGACGCCGACGCCGTCGTCATCGGGCTGATCGGCGAACGCGGCCGCGAGGTGCGCGAATTCATCGACCGCCACCTGGGGCCGGAGGCGCTGCGCCGGGCCGTGATCGTCACCGCCACCTCCGACCGGCCGGCGATCGAGCGGGTCAAGGCCGCCTTCGTCGCCACCGCCATCGCCGAGTATTTCCGCGACCAGGGCCTGCGCGTCGCCCTGCTGATGGACAGCATCACCCGCTTCGCCCGCGCGGTGCGCGAGATCGGCCTGGCGGCGGGCGAACCGCCGACCCGCCGCGGCTTCCCGCCCTCCTTCTTCGCCATGCTGCCGCGGCTGCTGGAACGGGCGGGGCCGGCGGCCAAGGGGTCGATCACCGGCTTCTACACCGTGCTGGTCGAAGGCGACGCCGCCACCGACCCGATCGCCGACGAGACCCGCGGCCTGCTGGACGGCCATGTCGTGCTGTCCCAGGCCCTGGCCAGCGCCGGCCATTTCCCGGCGATCGACATCCTGGACAGCCGCAGCCGGGTGATGGACGCGGTGATCGGCGACGGCCATCGCCACGCCGCGCTGCAGATCCGCCGGCTGATGGCCAAGCACGCCGATATCGAGCTGCTGCTGCAGGTCGGCGAATACCGGTCCGGCAGCGACGCGCTGGCCGATGAGGCCGTGGCCAAGATCGGCGAGATCAGGCGCTTCCTGCAGCAGGATTTCGGCGAGGCGACGCCGTTCGGCCAGACCCGCGAGCAACTGGAGCGGCTGGCACGATGAAGCCCCCCGTGAACACCGCCCTGGACAAGCTGCGGCAGCTGCGGCGCGACCGCGAGCGGCTGGCCATCGAGGCGCTGGGCCGCGAACGGGCCGGGCTGGTCGTGGCCGAGGCGCGGGAGCGCGCCGCCGTGGCCGAGCACGAGGCCCATGAGCGGCAACGGCAGGCACGCGAGGCCCAGCTGTACGAATCGGCGCTGGCGCAGCCGGTGCGGGCCGATGCGCTGGAGCGGCTGGGCGACCAGGTCTCGGCCCTGGCCGACGAATCGCGGCGCCACGCCGCCACGGTGCAGGAGCGCCGGGGCGAGACCGGCCAGGCGGAGGCCGGGACCGCCGCCGCCCGGGCGGGTTGGCGCGACCGGCGGCGCGATGCCGACCGGCTGGACCGGCTGGAAGACCGCCACGCCACGGCCCGGCGCAAGGCTGCCGAGATCGGCGAGGACGTCGCCACCGAGGACGATGCCAGCCTGCGGCCGCCGGAGGGCCGGCCATGACCGCTGCCCGATCGCCTGCGCAGATTCGCGTGACCGAGCCCCTGACCTCCCGTGACGCCGTCGCCTTCGTGCCGCCTCGCTCGAGCCGGCAGCAGGCCGGCGATGCCGCGTCCATGGCCCGGCGCTGCCGGCCGGTCGCGATCCGGATCGGCGAGGCGGAGATCGAGGCACCGCTGTTCATCGCCCCGACCCTCGACCCGCCGGCGGCGACGGACCGGGTCGCCGTGACCTGTCGCTTCGGTGCGGGCCGGCTGGTGCTGCTGGTGCCGGTGGCGCTGGCCGAGGCGGCCCTGGCGGAGGCCGCCGCGGTGTCGCCCCGCGACCTCGACCCCGCCTTGGCGGCGCTGCTGCTGGAGACGCTGCTGGCGGAGATCCTGCCGGCGCTGGAGCAGTCCGGCGGCAGCCCGATCGCGCTGGACGGCGTCGACTGGACCGGCGCCGCGACCGTCGATGCCGCCTTCCACTGCGACATCGGCATCCGCCACAACTTCGCCGACACCACCATCCATCTCGCCGCTGATGTGGCGGCCTGGGCCGTGCTGCGGCGGGCGATCGACGCCGCCCCGAAGCCTCCCGCCCCGCTGGCCGGGCTGCCGGTGCCGCTGGCCGTCCGCATCGGCGCGGTGCGGCTGGCCCTGGCCGAGCTGCGCGGCCTGGTGCCGGGCGACGTGCTGCTGCCGGATGTGGCCTGCCGCAACGGCGAGGCCCTGGTGGTGTTCGGCGAACGCTGGGCCCATCCGGCCCGGCGCGAGCCGGCCGGGATTCGAATCATGGCGCTGCGGCAGGCCCTGGCCCTGCAGGATGGAGGATTGTGGATGACCGAGACCGATGGCGGGGCCGAAGCCGTGGCGGCGGAGCGGCTGGACGAGCTGCCGGTGACGCTGGTGTTCGAACTCGGCCGCACTGAATTGCCGCTGGCCGCGGTGCAGGGGCTGGCGCCGGGCGCCGTGCTGAGCCTGGGCCGCGACCCGGGCGAGGCGGTCGACATCATCGCCAACGGAAGGCGCATCGGCCGCGGCGAGATCGTGCAGATCGAGGACTCCCTCGGCATCCGGGTGGTGCGGCTGTTCGGCGATGACTGAGGGCCAGCCCGACATCCTGCCGCTGCTCGGCATCGCCACGGTCATCGGCCTGGTGCCGTTCCTGATCGTCACCCTGACCGCGTTCCTGAAGATCTCCGTGGTCATGCTGCTGCTGCGCAACGCGCTGGGCATCCAGCAGACGCCGCCGAACATGGTGCTGTACGGCATCGCCCTGATGCTGACGGTCTACATCACCGCCCCCGTCATCGCCGAGGTCTATGCCCGGGTCAGCGACCCGTCGGTCACGCTGCGCAGCGTCCAGGACTGGCAGGTGGTGATCCGGTCGGCGGCGGAGCCGGTGCGGGCCTACCTGATGCGCTTCACCGACCCGGCGGAACGCGACTTCCTGCTGGCCGCGACGTCCAAGGTCTGGCCGGCCGAGGCCAGCGCCGCCGCCACGCCGAACGACCTGGTCATCCTGATCCCGTCCTTCGTGATTTCCGAGCTGACGCGCGCCTTCGAGATCGGCTTCCTGCTGTACCTGCCCTTCATCGTCATCGACCTGATCATCTCCGCCATCCTGATGGCGATGGGCATGATGATGGTGTCGCCGCTGGCGATCTCGGTGCCGTTCAAGCTGTTCCTGTTCGTCATGGTCGACGGCTGGTCGCGCCTGCTGCACGGCCTGATCCTGAGCTACAGCTGATGAACCAGGCCGTGATCGCCCATCTGCTGCAGGAGGCGCTGACGCTGACCCTGCTGCTGTCGCTGCCGGCGCTGGGCATTGCCGCGGCGGTCGGGCTGCTTGTCGGGCTGTTCCAGGCGGTGACCCAGATCCAGGACCAGACCCTGCCGATGGCGATCAAGGTCATCGCCGTGGTGCTGAGCCTGGTGCTGTTGGGCCCGATGCTGGCCAGCCCGCTGATCCGCTACACCGAGCGGATCTTCAACGATTTCCCGCAGATCACCCGCGGCGTGGTTCCGGCGGAGGCGACGCGGCCGTGAACTTCGAGGCGTTCCGTGTCCTGACCGACACGTTCACGCCCTACCTCGTCGGCGTTTCGGTCGCGACCGCCCGCGCCATCGCCATCGCCACGGTGCTGCCGGTGTTCGCCCGGCTGGGCCTGACCGGGCTGGTGCGCAACGTGGTGATGATCGCGATCGCGCTGCCGGTCGTGCCACAGGTGACGGCGGAGCTGGCGGCGCTGACCCCGCTGCAGCCCGGCCAGGTCATCATGCTGGTGGCCAAGGAGGCGGTGATCGGCACGCTGCTGGGCCTCTTGTTCGGTATCCCATTCTGGGCGGTGGAGGCGGCGGGGGAGATCGTCGACATGCAGCGCGGTGTCAACGGCGCCTATCTCTTGGACCCGAACGCGGCCGGCCAGGCCTCGCCCATCGGCACGCTGTTCGTGCTGGTGCTGCTGGCGCTGTTCTTCGCCGGCAATGGCCTCGGTATCCTGGCGGAGGCGCTGTACCGCAGCTATGCGCTGTGGCCGGCAACGGCGCTGCTGCCGCCCTTCACCGGCGAGACGCCGACGCTGCTGCTGGGCCTGCTGGATCGCGTGGTCGAGCTGGGGCTGCTGTTCGCGGCGCCCCTGGTGATCGTCATGCTGCTGGGCGACCTCACCCTCGCGGTGATCGGCCGGATGGCGCCGCAGCTCAACGTCTTCGACCTGTCGCTGTCGGTGAAGACCGCGGCGGTCCTGCTGGTGCTGCCGGTCTACGCCCTGTTCCTGGTGCCGTATTTCACCGACGGGCTCGGCGCGATCCGTGGCGTGCTCGACCTCGCCCGCACCGTGCTGCCGTGAGCGACAGCGAGGACAGGAGCCTTCCCGCCAGCAGCAAGAAGCTGCTGGACGCCCGGCGCAAGGGCCAGGTGGCGAACAGCCGCGACCTGATCACCGTCATCGGCCTGATCGCCGGGCTGGCCTATCTCGCGATCGACGGCCCCACCATCATCGAGGCGTTCCGCGCCATCCTGACCGAGCCGATCGGCCTGACCGCGAAGCCGTTCCGCGACAGCTACACCATCCTGCCGACGATGCTGGCCCTGGCGGCGCGGATCGTGGCGCCGCTGGTGATCGTCGTCGTGGTCGCCAGCGTGGCTGCCAACATCGCCTTCCTGCGCGGCATCCCGCTGTCGTTCGAGCCGCTGGTGCCAAGCGGCGACAAGATCAACCCGGTGTCCGGCTTCAAGCGGCTGTTCAGCCTGCGCAACCTGATCGAATTCGTGAAGTCGGTGTTCAAGGTCGGCGCCCTGATCGTGGTGATCGGGCTGCTGGCCATGGGGGCGCTGCACGCGCTGCTGGTGGCGCCCAGTTGCGGCCGCGACTGCGTCGGCGCCATCCTGGTGGCAACGCTGAAGCCGGTGCTGATCGGCATCGCCACGGTGCTGCTGGTCTTCGCCCTGTTCGACATCGCGCTGCAGCGCTGGCTGTTCCAGCGTGACCAGCGGATGACGCGGACCGAATCCAAGCGCGAACGCAAGGAGCAGGAGGGAGACCCGCAGATCCGCCACGCTCGCCGGCAGCAGCAGCGCGTCTTGGCGACCAGCACCGGCAAGGGCGGCGATCCCACGATCTATCTGAGCGATGGGCAACTCACGGTCGGCATCCGCTTCGTGCCGGGCGAGACCGCGGTGCCGATCCTGGTCAGCAAGCTGCGCGGCGGCCGCGGCATGGCCGGCGTGCCGGTCGAGATGGTGCCGCCATTGGCGCGCCGGTTGCATGCCGATGCCCGCACTGGCGAGGCCGTCCCCAGCGAGCATTTCGACGCCCTGGCCCGGGTGCTGCTGAAGGCCAAGCTGATCGGATAAGGGAGCGTGATCTTTCGGCCACGGGCGACCCCACAGGAGGGCGTGACCTTTCGGCCACGCCGGGCGGGCATTTTTTAGGCAGAATGGGAAATGACCGTTTTTTAATCTATTGGACCCTTGCGGTCCTTGCCGCCCTGTGCTTATGTTGCAGTGCGATATGCAGCGTCTGCTGCTGTCGTAACGCACTTCTTGGGCGTTTCCTCCCTAAACTCGGGCCGCTTCGTGCGGCCCGTTTTCTTTTGGGCAAAGCGATTGCTGCCCGGGCGGCTCAGCCTACCGGATCGAGGTGGGCGGATCAGGGTGGGCGGTGCCTGGCCTGCAAGCACCGCCCCGCTGTTGCCTCAGACCGCCTTGCGGGCGCGCGGGCGCTTGGCCGGGGCGGCAGGCTCGGCCGCCGGGGCCGCACGGCGGGTGCCGAGGCCGATGGTCTTCGCCAGCTGGCTGCGCTGCTGGGCATAGGCCGGTGCCACCATCGGGTAGTCGGCCGGCAGGCCCCAGCGCTCGCGATACTGGTCCGGCGTCAGGCCATAGGCCGAGAACAGATGGCGCTTCAGCATCTTCAGCTTCTTGCCGTCCTCGAGGCAGACGATGTACTCCGGCGTCACCGATTTCTTGATGGCCACGGCCGGCTGCGGCCGCTCGACCACCACCTCCGTCGGCTTGCCAAGACCTTGGAGCGAGCCATAGATCTGGGCGATCAGGGCCGGCAGGTCGCTCGGCGCGACGCTGTTGTTCGAAACATGGGCCGAGACGATCTGCACCGTAAGCCGCCGGGTTTCGTCCGTTGCGGCCAATGCCGATGTGGCGGTGCCGTTCTCGCTCATTCAAAATCTCCGTGCCTAAGGATCAATCCGTGATAGTCCCGGATCATGCGCAATACATCTTGAATATAGTTAATGAACGGCCCGGATGATAGCCGGGCCTTTTGTTTAATATCCTTTTGTGCAGTTTCGCCGGCCGACCGGCGATATCCCTGGCGGGCCGGCTTGGATAAGAGGCCGTTGCATTTCCGGGATTGGATTGGGCAACTCACCGGAATTGGATCTTTCATCACGCCCCTTTGAGGCACAATGATAAGGCCAATTGCAACCCGGAGGTTGCCATGATCGCCGCACAGACCTCATCCCGCGACGGGCCGCACGATCGGGTGACGAAGCCGCGACACTCCGCCACCCTCGGCCTGCTGTTGTGCATCGAGGATATCCTGCAGCGGATCCGCCAGCGCCATGTGCTGGCGACGCTCAGCGACGCCGATCTCAAGGATCTCGGCTGGAGCCGGACGGACGTGCTACAGGAACTCAAGAAACCGTTCTGGCGCTGAGAGACCGTCTCTGAACCGACGGACCAGTGTCAGGCCATCGCCCCCCGCGCTGCGACCGGCCACAGGCATTCGACCCGGCCGGCCCTGACGCCGACATACCAGTCGTAACGGTCGACGGTCGGGTCGCAATGGCCCGGCACCAGCCGGATCCGCTCGTCGAGCTTGAGTGCCCCGGCCTCCGGCGCGACGGCCAGCCGGCCATGCTCGTCCGAGGCACCCTCATAACGGATATCGCCCCGGCCCCAAACCAGCGGCATGCCACTGTCGACCGCGACGGCCTTGTGCCCGGCATCAACGACGGCGGCACCGCTGCGCGGCGCGCTCATGACCGTCGCCAGCACGAACAGGGCCTGGCGGAACGGTGGCGGTGGATCGTTCCGGCCGTAATCCGCATCCATGAAGATGTAGGAGCCGGCCTGCAATTCGTTGAACACGCCACTCGCCGCCTCGAGCGCGAAGGTGCCGGTGCCGGCACCACCGACGATCGGGCAGTCGAGCCCGCGCCCGCGCAGCGCCTGCACCACCCGCCCGGCCACATCGGCGGCGGCGGCGATGCTGGCGGTCCGTTCTTCCGCCGAACGCTGGTGCTGGGCCCGGCCGTGATAGGCCTGCAGCCCGCCGAAAATCAGGTGCCGGCTGGCGGCGATGCGCTCGGCCAGCACCACTGCCTCAGGTCCCGGCGCCATGCCGCAGCGGCCGGTGCCGACATCGATCTCGACCAGCACGGTCAGCCTGACGCCCGCGGCTTCCGCCGCCGCTTCGATCGCCGCCACCCCGCCCGGATGGTCGGCGCAGACCGCGACCTTCGTCACCCGTGACAGCGCGGCGAGACGCGCCAGCTTGCGCGGGCTGACCACCTCGTTGCTGACCAGGATGTCGGGAACGCCGCCCCAGGCCAGGATCTCGGCCTCGGCGACCTTCTGGGTGCATTGGCCGACCGCGCCACGGGCCAGCTGCAGATGGGCGATCACAGGCGATTTGTGCGTCTTGGCATGCGGCCGCAGGCGCACGCCCGCCGCCGCCGCCAGCCCGGCCATATGGTCGAGATTGGCCTCGAAGGCATCGAGGTCGAGGATCAGGGCCGGCGTGTCGACCTCATCCTCGCGCATGCCCGGCTCGGCGGGCGGCGGCTGCAGCATTTCGGACTCCCGCAGAGAAAAGACTACTTTCAATTGTCATGCCACGGCTTGACCGTGGCATCCAGGGGCGGCCAGAGCAGTTCTCGATGGCCCCTGGATTGCCCCCCTTGGACGTGATCCGAGGTCAAGCCGGGCAATGACAGAAAAAGGGGCCTATCATCGTCACCCCGGACCAGGACTCATGCCGCGATCGACCGGGTGCTGCCCTTCAGTTCGCGGAAATTGTCGCGGATATAGCCTGCCGCCCGCAAGGCCAGGGCGGAGATCGTCGGCGTCGGGTTCACCACGCCGCCGGTGGCCAGGAGGCTGCCGTCGACGATGAACAGGTTGGGCACGTCCCAACTCTGGTTCCATTTGTTGACGACGGAGGTCTCGGGGTCGCTGCCCATGCGGCAGGTACCGATCATGTGCCAGGCCGGGGTGCGGTACACGCCGTCCTTGTCGCGGTAATCCTGCAGCCGGACCTCGAAGGCACCCGCGGCCTTGGAGATGTCGACCAGGCGGTCGAGCATGTAGTTCATCATCCGCCGGTCATTCTCCCCCGGCGCGTAATGCATCGTCGCCACCGGGATGCCGTCCGCATCCCGCTTGATCGGGTCGAGGGCGACGAGGTTGTCCGGGTTCGGCAGGTCGTCGCCGATGGCATAGACGCCGATGCCATGGCCGAAATGACGTTCGAACCAGCGGTGATGGTCGCGGCCCCATGGCGCCCTGGTCTCGGTCACCCAGCCCGCCGCGGTCTCGCCGGCGGCGGAGGTGCTGGTCAGGCAGTTGAAGTTGAAGCCGTTGACGAAGCCTCGGCTGGTGTCGGTCTCGGCGAATTGCCGGCTGATCAGCGAGGCGACATAGCCCATATGGCCGTCGATCGGCTCGTCCACCCAGAACTCGGCGCCGACCAGCGTATGGTGCAGCAGGTTGCGGCCGACCTGGTCGGACTGGTTGGCCAGGTTGTCGGAGGCCAGCAGCAGCCGCGGCGTGCCGACGCCGTTGGCGGCGACGATCACGATCTCGGCCGGCTGGAATTCGGTCAGGCCGGTCTCGCGGTCGATATACAGCGCGCCGGTGGCCCGCCCATCCTTCCCCTTCTCGATCCGCAGCACCCGGGCATGGATGCGCAGCCTGGTGCCGGCCGCCAGGGCCTTGGGCCAGATCGACAGCGAATACTTGCTCATCGAACCGCGCGGGCAGCCATTGCAGATGCCGCAGCCATTGCAGCCCGGCCGGCCGTCATAATCCTCCGAGATCACCCCCGCCTCGGCCGGCCACCAGTGCCAGTCCAGCTTGTCGAAGGCCCCGGCCAGCCGGCGCGCCGCCTTGGTGAAGGGCAGCGGCCCGGTCGGGCAGGAATCGCGCCGCGGCATCGCCGGGTCGCCGGCCAGCCCGCTGACACCGATCATGCGGTCCGCCTGCTCATAGAACGGGGCGATGTCCTCATAGGAAATCGGCCAGTTCGGCTGCAGCCCGTGTTCGTCGCCCTTGCGGAAATCCGACGGGCGATAGCGCGGCCAGATCGCGCCATAGACGTTGGTCGACCCGCCGACGCCGTTCCACATCAGCACCTGCGAGCTGTCCGACACCACGGGATAGTCGTCCGGATGGTGCCGCCGGTTGACGTCGGCGTTCCACCGGGTGCGGCGCTGCCAGCTCCAATCCGCGCTGTAATGCGGATGGTCCGCGGCCTCGACCCAGGAGCCCTGTTCGAGGCAGACGACGTCGAGCCCGGCGCGGGCCAGCTCGGTCGCCGCCAGCGAACCGGTGGCGCCGGCGCCGATGATCAAGACGTCGCAAGGGTCTTTCTTCTTCATCGCTTCAGCCCCCAGGCTTGCGTGCGGTCGCTGTCGAGATCGAGGGTCGAGGTGTCGACCGGGCGTACCGCGTCGGTCGGCAGGTAGCGGCCGCGGCCGTGCTGCGGCGTGTCCTGCACCAGGTCGAAGCGCGGCAGCGGATAGCCCTTCAGATGCGGCCGCTGCCGGTAGGGATGGCCCTGGGCGTTGATCGCCGTGATGACGAACGGGCTTTCGTAATAGGCGAAGAACACGGCGTCCCGGACCCAGCCGAACAGCGCCGGCTCTGCCGCCTCGAAGGCCTCGACGATGGCAACCTGCTCCGCCTCCGACTTGCCAGTGAACGGCCCGCCCGCCCGCAGGATCGCCGCGACCAGCTTCGCCAGCTCCGGCTCGCCGCGCTCCTCGATCAGCCGTGTCGCCAGCGCCGCCTGGGCGCCGGTGGCCGCGGCCGAGGGCCAATGGTCGTCGCCCGGGATCAGGGTGTCGGCCAGGCCGGCCAGCAGCCCGGCCGCGATCGCCGGCGACGGGCCGGTGTCGGGCGCGGTGGATGGTTTGGCGGTCATGGCGCGGTCACCTCCCCGCCCGGGTGATCGAGATCATCTTGAGTTCGGTCATCGCCTCCAGCGTGAAGCGCCCGCCGAGACGGCCGATGCCGCTGCGGGTGCCGGTGCCGCCGCCGAAGGGCAGATGCAGTTCCCAATAGGTGCTGCCGGCGTTGACGTTGACGATGCCGGCCGGGATCGCCTCACCGAAGCGCAGCGCCCGGTCCATGTTGGCGGTGAACAGGCCGACGCTGAGGCCGTGGTCGCTGTCCAGCGCCAGGTCCAGCGCCTCCTCGTCATCGTCGAAGGCCAGGATCGGGATGACTGGGCCGAATGTCTCTTCCCGGTTGATCCGCATATCGCGGGTGACGCCGGTGATGACGGTCGGCTCGAAGAACAGGTCACTGCCGAGATCGGGCCGCGCCCGGCCACCGGCCAGCACGGTGGCGCCGCGGGCCACCGCATCCTCGACATGCTCGCGCACCTTGGCCGCGACCTTCGCATTGTTCAGCGGCCCCATGGTGGTGCCCTGCTGCAGCGGGTCGCCGAGGGTGTGCGCCCGGGCACGTTCGACCAGCAGCCGCGCCAGCGGCTCGACGATGCTGCGATGCGCCAGCACCCGCCCGGTGGCGGCGCAGACCTGGCCGGCATTGAAGAAGGCGCCGCCGGCCGCAGCGGTGGCGGCGCGGTCGAGGTCGGCGTCATCGAACACCAGCACCGGCCCGTTGCCGCCGAGTTCCAGCAGCATCGGCTTGCCGGCGCCGCGTTCGGCGATGCGCTGGCCGGTGGCCGGGCTGCCGGTGAAGCCGATGCCGTTGGTATCTGGGTGGCCGACGATCTCGTCGCCGACCACGGCCCCTTCGCCGATCACCAGATTGACCACGCCCGGCGGCAGCCCCGCCGCCTCCATCACCCGCATCAGCTCGACCGCTGCCATTGAGGTGGTCGGCGCCGGCACCCAGACGATGGCGTTGCCGGTGGCGATGCCGGGGGCGAGGTATTCGACCGGGATGTTGACCGGGAAGTTCCAGGGCGTGACCACGGCATAGACACCGCGCGGCTGGCGCAGGGTGATGACCAGCTTGGTCGGATCCTCCGCCGGCAGGGTCTCGCCGCGCAGCTGCTTGACCAGCTCGGCCGCCAGCCGGAACCCGTCGGCGGCCTTGCCGACTTCTCCTTGAGCCTCCTTGAACGGCTTGCCCTGCTCCAGGCTGAGGGTGCGGGCGATGCGGTCGCGCGCCTGGTCGATCTGGGCGGCGATGGCCTGGCACATCACCGCCCGTTGCCACGCCGATTGCGCGGCCCAGCCGGGCTGGGCCCGCCGGGCGGCGGCGATGGCGCGGCCGGCGGTTTCGCGGTCGCTGCGCGGCAGCCGGCCGATCGCCTCGCCTGTCGCCGGGTTGGTCGCCGGCATCGTCTCCGGCGCCGTCTCCCAGCGCCCGTCGATGAAATTGCCGAAGACCTCGATCTCGTCGCGCGTCATGGTTCCGTCTCTCCCGATCGACATGGCTTCTTGATCCTTCAGGCCGGCCATCACGCCGGGTGCCACCAGCGGCCGTTGACCACGACGCCTTCGGCGAAGATCCGCCGGCTGGCGGTGACGACCTCGCCGCGGACATCCTCTAGTGGGAAGGCGCCGTCCTGCAGCGACAGGATGCTGGCGTCGCCGACGCTGCCGGGCTTGAGCGTGCCCAGCTCCGGCCGCTGCAGCGCCTTCGCCGCATTCACCGTCGACGCGGCGATGACCTCGTCGAGCGGCATGCCGAGCTCCAGGCACTTCGACAGCGTCGTCACCTGGTCATAGGCCGGCCCCTTGATGCAGAGGGAATGGACGTCGGAGGAGATGGTATCCGGCTTGAAGCCGGCGGCGAGCATGGCGCGCGCCGTCTTCCATCCGAACGAGCCCATGCCATGACCGATATCGAAGAGGACGCCGCGCTGCCGCGCCGCGAGCACCGCCGGCTTGACCTGTCCCTTGCCGTCGACCGGCGCATTCGGGAAGGGGCGGAAGCAATGGGTGAGGACATCGCCGGGGCGCAGGCGGTCGACCACCGCCTCATAGGACGGCGGCGGCTCGTCGATATGCACCATCAGCGGCAGGCCGGTCTCGTCCGCAACTTGCAACGCCACATCGAG
>NZ_JBYRFX010000115.1:0-2236 GCF_057815775.1 Inquilinus sp. | reverse complement strand
AAAGTCAGGCGCCAAAGAATCGGGCGCCAAGGAAATCGGCGGAAGACATTCGGTGGTGGTGACGTGGGGCTGACCAGACGCCAGATCTTGATGGGGACGACCGCGCTTGCGGCTGCGTCCTTCTTTGGCGCAGTGAGGCCCGCCAACGCTGCGCCCAGCCTGGGCGAGACCACCCCCTTCAGCATGACCTGGCTGGTCGACCGGGCGAAGACCGTGTCGCAGGCCCCGTTCGTGCCGCCGGATGAGAGCCTGCCGGCCGAGATCACCCAGCTGACCTACGACCAGCAGCGGTCGATCCGCTTCCTGCCGGAGCAGGCGCTGTGGCGGCCGGAGAAGCTGCCGTTCCAGATGCAGTTCTTCCACCTCGGCGCCCTGTTCGACAAGCCGGTCCACATCTTCCAGGTCGATGGCTACCAGGCACGCGAGATCCTGTACCGCCAGGATCTGTTCGACCTGGGCGGCAACAAGTTCCCGGACAACCCGTCGGACCATCTCGGCTTCGCCGGCTTCCGCCTGCACTACGCGATCAACCGGCCGGAGTTCCTGGACGAGATCGCGGTGTTCCTGGCCGCCAGCTATTTCCGCTGCCTGGGCCGCAAGAACATCTACGGCCTGTCGGCGCGCGGCCTGGCGATCGACACCGGCTCGACCCGCGGCGAGGAATTCCCGGTCTTCCGCCAGTTCTGGGTCGAGACTCCGGCGCCGGACGCGACCCAGATCCGGGTCTATGCCCTGCTGGACAGCCCGGGCGTCAGCGGCGCCTTCAGCTTCCTGATCAAGCCGGGCGAGACCACCACGGTCGATATCGAGGCGACGCTCTACCCCCGCCACACCATCGACAAGTTCGGCATCGCGCCCCTGACCAGCATGTTCCTGTTCGGGCCGCAGGATCACCGCTCCTTCGACGATTTCCGGCCGGAGGTGCACGACAGCGACGGGCTGTCGATGTGGAGCGGCGCCGGCGAATGGATCTGGCGGCCGCTGCGCAACCCGGCGCGGCTGCTGATCAGTTCGTTCATGGATGAGAACCCGCGCGGCTTCGGCCTGATGCAGCGCCAGCGCTCCTACAGCAGTTACCAGGATCTCGAGGCGATGTATGAGCGCCGGCCGAGCCTGTGGGTCGAGCCGCTGAGCGGCTGGGGCGCCGGCGTGGTGCAGCTGGTCGAGATCCCGACCGACCGCGAGATCCACGACAACATCGTCGCCTTCTGGGTGCCGAAGCAGCCGGTTGAAGGCGGCCAGGAATGGAAGCTGTCCTACCGCCTGCACTGGGGCATGAACCCGCCGGTGTCGACGGATCGCGGCGCCGTGGTGTCGACCCGCACCGGGGCCGGCGGCGTGTCCGGCGGCGATGCCAAAGCAACCGATACCCGCAAGTTCGTGATCGATTTCAAGGGCGGCGCCCTTGACTCTCTCCCCGAGGACGCTTCACTGGAGGCCGTGGTCACGGCATCAGCAGGCGAGATCCAGTTCCCTGTTGCACAGCGGAACCCGGAAATCGGCGGCTGGCGGGCGTTCTTCGACCTCAAGCCTGCCGGCGACGATCCCGCCGAGCTTCGCTGTTACCTCCGTCAGGGCGACAACGCCCTGACCGAAACATGGAGTTTCCAATGGCCTTGACGTCTCAGCGGAATCATCCCATGTCCCTGGTCGGGCTCCGCACCCCGGTCAACATCAACATGCCAGACAACGTCCTCGCCTTCTTCCAGGCCCTGGGTTTCACCGACCCGGCCGCGCTGTCCGGCGCGATCGAGACGGCGTTCTGCGACGTCGATCCGGCCACGATGGCGGCGCCGGCGCTCCTGGACCATGCCCGCCGCAGGACGGCCGACTGGTTCGCCGTGGTGCTGAACCGCAGCGAGCGCAACGACGACGCGATCCTGACCATCGGCCGGGCCGCCTATCTGCTGACCGACGCCGCCCGCCGCTGGCCCGAGCACTTCCTGTCCGAGGACCCGCTGCCCCAGGCGATGGAGCAGGCGCTGCGCCGGGTGTCGCCGGTGCCGGTGCCGCGCGCCCAGCCGACCCCGATGGTCGACCAGCCGCTGGACCCGGTCTGGGCCGGCGAGCCGCTGAAGCGCATCTTCGGCCGCTGGTCGCCCGAGGCGGCTGAGCGGCGTCCGGCCTGACGGAAAGGCATCCGATTCCACCTATGAGCGGACTCGAAGCGGCGTCCTACGCCTCCGCGGCCCGTTGGCGCCGCCTTGCCGTCTTCGGGGCGACGGCTTTGTCCACC
>NZ_JBYRFX010000114.1:0-12254 GCF_057815775.1 Inquilinus sp. | reverse complement strand
GTCCCACCCTGCCCGTCCCGCCCCTGGCGTCGATTCTTCGGGCGGAGGGCTGAGGCATGCGGATCGCCACCTGGAACGTCAATTCGGTCAAGGCCCGGCTACCCAACGTGCTGGACTGGCTGCGCGCGGCCGACCCCGATGTCGCCGTGCTGCAGGAGATCAAATGCGAGACCGACGCATTTCCACGTTTCGAGTTCGAGGCGCTGGGCTACAACCTGCTGGTCCACGGCCAGAAGAGTTATAACGGCGTCGCCCTGCTGGCCAAGGCACCGATCGAGGACCCGCTCAAGGGCCTTCCCGGTGACGAGGTGGATGTGCAGGCGCGTTATGTCGAGGCCACGGTCCGCGGCGTCAGGGTCTGTGGCCTGTACCTGCCGAACGGCAACCCGGCCGGCACCGAGAAATACCCCTACAAGCTGGGCTGGATGGACCGGCTGACGCGCCGGGCCGAAACCCTGCTGGCCGCGGGCCAGCCCTTCATCATGGGCGGTGACTTCAACGTCATCCCGGAGGAGCGCGACGCCGCCGACCCGGCCGCCTGGGTGGGCGATGCCCTGTTCCTGCTGGAAACCCGCCGGCGCTTCCGGTCGCTGCTGCATCTCGGCCTGACTGATTCCTGGCGGGCCCTGAACCCGACCACCATCGGCTACAGCTTCTGGGACTATCAGAACCGCGCCTGGCAGGCCGACAACGGCATCCGCATCGACCATCTCCTGGCCAGCCCGGAGGTCGCCGACCGGCTCGAAGCCTGTGTCATCGACCGGGAGCCGCGCGGGCGCGACAAGGCTTCGGATCACACCCCTGTGATCGTCACCCTGGCGGACTAGGCGAACCGGCCCGGCGCCAAGAGTTCGTCATACGAATCCCCTAATGGCGATCGGCGAAGCCTGCCTATACTGCGCGCGGGCTCTGGGGCCCCGCCTTCGCCCGAAGGTTGCCGAGGGAGTCCACAAGCCAGTATGTCGCTCGTCGTCATCTTGGATGACCGGCCCACCAACCGGAACATCTTTTCCAAGCTCGCGGCCTCCCTGGAAAGCCAAGTGACGGTGCAGGCGTTCGGCGATCCGCTGGATGCGCTGGACTGGCTGACCGACCACACGCCCGACCTGGTGATCGCCGACTACAAGATGCCGCATCTCGACGGCGCCGAATTCACCCGCCGGCTGCGCGGCAAGCCGCATGTCGCCGACGTCCCGGTCATCGTCATCACCGCCTATGACGACCGCAGCTTCCGGCTGCGTGCGCTTGAAGCCGGAGCGACCGATTTCCTGCAAAGCCCGGTCGACCACCACGAATTCGTCACCCGGGCCCGCAACCTGCTGCGGCTGCGCCGGCAGCAGCAGCGGATCAAGCGCCGCGCCGCGACGCTGGAGCGCGAGCTGGAGCGCACCCGGCGCAGCCTGGAAGAGGTGCTGCGCAACAGCCGCGAGGCGCTGGCCCAGGTCATCGACACCCTGCCGGCGATGATCAGCGCCGCCGACCGCGACGGCCGCTGCGTCTTCGTCAACGCCTATCAGGCGGCGCTCAGCGGCTCCAGCCCCGCCGCCCTGGTCGGCGAGGATATCGTGGCCGTGTTCGGCCAGGATCGCGGCAAGCGCAGCCGGTTGCTCGACGAGCTGGTGTTCGCCTCGGGCGAGCCGCTGCCGAGCTTCGAGGAGGTGGTCGAGCGCGGCGGCGTGCGCCAGGTGTTCCTGACCAGCAAGGCGCCGCTGCGCGATGCCTCGAACCAGGTGGTCAGCGTGCTGACCACGGCGCTCGACATCACCGACCGCAAGCTGGCGGAAGAGCATCTGCACCACCTCGCCAACCACGATGCGCTGACCGACCTGCCCAACCGCACGCACCTGCTCAACCGGATCCGGCAGGTGATGATCGAGCAGGCCGGGACGGGTTTCGCCCTGCATTTCCTCGATCTCGACCGGTTTAAGTCGATCAACGACGCGCTGGGCCATCATTTCGGCGACCAGATCCTGCAGGAGGTGGCGCAGCGGCTGACCCAGGCGGCGCGGCCCGGCGACATCGTCGCCCGACTGGGCGGCGACGAATTCGCCATCCTGCAGACCGGGCTGGCCAATGGCGACGATGCAGCAGCAGCCGCGACGCGGCTGCTGGAGGAGATCGCCCGCCCCTATCTGCGCAACGACAGCAGTATCGCCTTGACCGCCAGCATCGGCATCACCCTGCATCCGCAGGACGGCGACGACCCGGACCAGTTGTTCCGCAACGCCGATCTCGCCATGTACCGCGCCAAGGCGGAGGGGCCAAGCGAGTACCGATTTTTCGCGAGCGAGCTGAACGCCAGCCTGCAGGATGCCGTCGTCCTCGAATCCGAATTGCGGACGGCGGTGGAGGCGGAGCAGTTCGTGCTGCACTATCAGCCCCAGATCGACCTCCACACCGGCCTGATCGTCGGCGCGGAAGCCCTGATGCGCTGGCAGCACCCGACCCGGGGCCTGTTGCTGCCCGGCCAGTTCCTGCAGCTGGCCGAAGAGAGTGGGCTGATCATCGCCATGAACACCTGGGCCCTGCGCGAAGCCTGCGTCCAGGCCCAGGCTTGGCGTGCGGACGGGCTGTCGCTGCGCGTCGGCGTCAACCTGACCTCGCTGCAGTTCCGCAAGCAGGACGTGTCGCAGCTGATCCGCCAGACCCTCGACGACACCGGCCTCGCCGCCGAAGCGCTGGAACTCGAGCTGACCGAAGGCGTGCTGATGCAGAACGCCGAATCCGCCGCGACCAAGATCCAGGAGCTGCGCGGCCTCGGCGTCCGCTTCGCCATCGATGATTTCGGCACGGGCTATTCGTCGCTCAGCTATCTCAAGACCTTCTCGGTCAACCGGCTGAAGATCGATCGCAGCTTCATCCGCAACCTGGAAGCCAGCCCAGGCGATGCGGCGATCGTCCGCGCCATCACCAATCTCGGCCATGATCTCGGCCTGGACGTGACGGCGGAAGGGGTAGAAACTGAAGAACAGCTAAAGACAATTCGCGCCGAAGGGTGCGACGAGGTTCAGGGATTTTATTTCGCCAAACCGATGCCGGACGGTCAGCTGCGGGAATTCGTCCGGGGCTGGTCGGCCGATGGACAGGTCTTGTGACTGATCATTTGAATTCAAGAAAAGCGGGACAAAAGCAGCCGCACGGAGAGACATCATCCGGGGCCGGGAGCCCCTGCGGGCGATGACGGCCGACCGACAACCGAAGGCATCGGCGTCCCTGGTCGCCCGGATCGCCCAGAGGCTCCGGACCCGGCCGGACACCGAACATGAGATGCGCGTCAACGGCCTCGCGTTCGGCGTGGCCATCCTGGTCTATTTCCTGGCCACCGGCGGTTACAACCCCGACGCGATCATCATTCTGGCCGTCTATATCCTGGTGAATATCGGGATCCTGATGCACATCGTCGCCTATCCCGCGGTCTGCCGCCCGCGCCGGGTCTTCGCCATGCTCGTCGATTTCAGCTCGATGTTCTGCGAGATGTATATCGGCGACGAAACGGCGGCCGTGCTGTTCCCAATCTATCTCTGGGTGATCTTCGGCAACGGCTTCCGCTTCGGCATCCCGTTCCTGGCCCTGGCCACCAGCTGCGGCCTGGTCTCGTTCGGCGCGGTGGTCGCGACCACGCCGTTCTGGTCCGGGCATATGAGCCTGTCGGCCGGGCTGCTGGGCGGCATGGTGCTGCTGCCGCTCTATGCCGGCACCCTGATCCGCAAGATCTCCACCGCCCGGCAGCAGGCCGAGGAGGCGAACCAGGCCAAGAGCCTGTTCCTGGCCAGCGTCAGCCATGAGCTGCGGACGCCGCTGACCGCGATCATCGGCATGGGTTCGGTCCTGCGCGACACCCGGCTGGACCCCGAACAGCGCGACATGACCGAAACGGTGGTGGCGGCCGGCCAGCGCCTGCTGGCGCTGATCAACGACATCCTGGATTTTTCCCGGATCGAAGCCGGCCAGATGCCGGTCCCTGCAGGCGATTTCGACCTGCCGGCGGTGCTGGCCGAGATGCGGGCGATGGTCCTGACCCAGGCGCAGGCCAAGGGGCTGCGCCTGGCCACCTATATCGGCCCGGGCGTGCCGGTCCGGCTGCGCGGCAGCGAACGCCATCTCAAGGACATCCTGCTCAACCTGGTCGGCAATGCGGTGAAGTTCACCGAGGCCGGCAGCATCCTGGTCGACGTCGCAGCCGAGCGTGATCTCGGCGACCGGCTGCGGCTGCGCTTCGAGGTCTCGGACACCGGCATCGGCATCGCACCGGAAGCCGCCGCCCACATCTTCGAGAGCTTCCGCCAGGCCGATGCGACCATCATGGACCGCTTCGGCGGCACCGGGCTGGGCCTGGCCATCTGCAAGCGGCTGGTCGGGCTGCTGGGCGGCGAAATCGGTGTCGAGAGCACCCCCGGCCTGGGCAGCACCTTCCGCTTTACCCTCGAATTCGGCCGCGCCGCGGAGATGGAAAGCCAGGCGCCGTTCGAAGCGGCGCCGCTGTTGCTGGTCTCCGGCGATGTCGCCCGACAGCAGCGGCTGAGCCGCCTGCTGGAGCCGATCGCACCGCGGATCCGCAGCTTCGAGTCCGTGGACGCCGCCCTTGCCCAGCCGTCGCCGCAATCCTCCGACAGCCTGGGCGCCGTCATGATCGTCGACCTGGACGTCCTGCCCGACCATCCGAACGACCGCCTGGAGGTCCTTGCCATGCTGCGATCCGCGCCGATGCTTCGCCCGATCCTGCTCGGGGATCCGGGGACGGAGCCGGCGCTGCCGCGGGCCGTGAAGGAAAGCTTTGCGACCGGCCTGCCGGCCGATGCCGACCGCTCGGCCGTCGTGGTGGCGCTGCGGATCGCCACCGCCGGACGGCGGCTGCCCGCCGCGCCGACCCAGGATGTGGTGCGGAGCGGCGGTGAGGCCCCGGCGCGGCGCAAGCTCACCATCCTGGTCGCCGACGACAACCGCATGAACCAGAAGGTGCTGCGCGAGATCCTGATCCGGGCCGGGCACGAGGTCCGGCTGGTGTCCAATGGCGAGGAGGCGCTCGACGCCCTCGATGAGGCCAGCTTCGACCTCGTCCTGATGGACATCAACATGCCCGTCATGAACGGCATTGAGGCGACCAAGCTCTACCGCTTCACCGCGCTCGACCGGCCCCATGTCCCGATCGTCGCGCTGACCGCCGACGCCACCGCCGGCGTCGCCGCGCGCTGCACCGAGGCCGGGATGGATGCCTGCCTGACCAAGCCGATCGAGCCGGAACCGCTGTTCGCGGCGATCGACGATATCCTGGGCGAACCACGCCCCGCGTCGGATGCGCGCCCGGCCGTCTTCGGCGGCAATGTCACGGCGCTGCCGCAGGCCGGCTCCTCGACGGTCGACATGCGCGTCCTTGACCGGCTCGAGGTGCTGGGCGGCAACGACTTCCTGGTCGAGCTGATCGACGATTTCCTGACCGATGTCGAGACGATCGCGGAGGAGCTGCGATCGGCGGCGCAAAAAGCGGATTCCCTGCAGTTCCGGACCAGCGCCCATGCCCTGCGCAGTGCCGCCGCCAATATCGGCGCGGCCGGCCTGGCCACGCTGTGTATCGAATGGCAAGGCATCGGCACGGCGGAGCTGATCGCGCGCCGGGACGGACACATCCGGCGGCTCGCGGCGGAACTCGAGCGTCTCAGGCCGGCCCTGCAACGGCGCCGCAGCGCCGCCGCTCGACCGGCCCAGAACGGTTGACCCCAAACGGATGGCGTGGCGGCGGCTGCCCCCTGGCCCGTCGCCTTGCCACCCCTTCGAATTCCGCCGCAGCCAGCCTCACTCCGCCGCAATCGGCATCACGGTGGCCCTCCGGCGGTCCTGGGCCGCGGTCAGCCGCGCCATCTTGCGGAGATCCGCCTCGCCGAGGCCGAGGCAGGCTTCCACCCAGATGTCGACCACGTCGCGCAGCTCGTCGAGCGGGATCGTGTTGACCCGCCGGCGCGCCTGGTACAGGGCGCGGTGCGCATTGTGCTTGCGCCCGTGCTCCGCCACATATTCGCGCACGGTCTCGGCGCCCCGGCCATCCTCGGCCAGGACATCGACGACGCCCATCTCATGCAGCTCCTCGGCAGTGTAGATGCGGCCGCTGGTGATCATCTTCTCGGTCGCCACCGCGCCGATCCGACGGGACAGGAAGCTGTAGGCGCCCATGCCCGGAAACAGGTTGAACAGGATTTCGGGCAGGCCCATCTTGGCACTGCGCTCGGCCACGATCATGTCGAGCGACAGGGCGCATTCGAAGCCGCCGCCCAGCGCGTCGCCCTGGACCAGCGCCATGGTGATGATGGGCGTGTCGAAGGCGACGTGGTTGCGGTGGATCGCCTCGATCGCGATATGGGCGTAGCGCCGCAGCGCCGCCCGGTTGCCCGCCCGGATCTTGTCGGCGAACAGGCCGAGATCGCCGCCCAGGCTGTAGATGCCCGGCAGGCCGGAGGCGAAGACGAAGTAGCGGATCGGCGCGTCTTCGTCGGCGCGTTCGGCGACCATGCGCTGGATCGAGCGCTGCATGTCGCTGATGTCGCTCAGCAGGTCCGGGGTGAAGCTCGGCCGCCCTTCCGGCCGCATGAAGCACCAATAGGTCTGGTCGGCGGGGTCGAGCTCGACGACCAGGTTGCGGTAGTGGCTGCGCGAAACCTCGATATGGGCCGGCTCGCGTGCACCCGAACCGACGGCCACGGCCGTTCGGTGCGAAGCAAAATGCGGGGAAATTTGCGGTGCCGCGGTGTTGCCGATATAGGGGGTCATGTCATGCTCCTTCGGTTGACGCCGACCGCTTCGAGCCTGATCGTTCAAGAGATGGGGGTCTTCTTCCGCGGCACGGCACAGCATTCTGTGCATTTCCATTTTTTTTGACTACCCGCGATCAATTAAAGGATTATTACCCGGTAAATTGGTTCTTATTTGAAGAAATATTGATTGAAATCTTCATATTGCATTCTGTCTTTATATGGAAATTTAATTATTCAAAATTGTAACAATCGTGACTCGAAAAGCCCTGTTTCCCAGGATTCCTGCCGGTTTGCGCGATCGGCCGACAGGTCGGACCATTCATCGCCAACCCGTCCCGATTTTTCACTGAAGCAGCGGAACGACCGACCTTTTACCGGCTCCAAACGCCGCTCCAAGGCCTCCAGCGGGCGAAGCGGCGTCATGACGGGGCTGCGCCGGCTGCAGGAGCCGCCCCTTGACGCGCCGCCCGGGCGCCGACACCGTGGCGCCCCATCGTGGTGCCGAGCCCCGACCATGACCACCGAAGCCCTGTTCGCCTTCGCCGTTGCACTCGCCATTGCCGCCGCCCTGCCCGGCCCCGGCATCGTCGGCATTGTCGCCCGCTCGCTCGGCTTCGGCTTCCGGGCGGCGCTGTTCATGGTGTTCGGGCTGATCCTGGGCGACCTCAGCTTCCTGATGGCGTCGCTGTTCGGCCTGGCGCTGCTGGCCCATCAGCTCGGCGAGCTGTTCATGGTGGTCAAGCTGGCCGGCGCCGCCTACCTGCTCTATCTCGGCTGGAAGCTGTGGCGCGCCCCGGCCAGGCCGGTCGGCACCGAGGCCGCAACCGGGCTGCGCGAGCCGCCGCTGCGCAGCCTGGCGTCGGGGCTGCTGCTGACGCTCGGCAATCCAAAGACCATGGTGTTCTACCTCGCCATCCTGCCGACGGTGATCGACACCCACGGTGTCACCCCGCTGGCGGCGGCGGAACTTGCGGCCGTGGCCGTGGTGGTGCTGCTGGCAGTGCTGAGCGTCTATGCCGCCGCGGCGGCGCGGGCCCGGCGCTTCTTCACCAGCAGCAAGGCGATGCAGCGGCTGAACCGCAGCACCGGCGTCATCATGATCGGCGCCGCGGCGGGTGTGGCGGCGAGCTGAGGCTTACGCCGCCACATCTCACGCCGCCTGCCGCACCGGCGGCAGCCGCCGCAGGCTGTCCTCGATGAAGCCGACCAGCGACGCCTTGATCTCGCGCCGGCCGGTGCCCTCGCCGAACACCGCCAGCTCAACCTCGCCCAGATCGGGGAAGCCCATCGCCGGGGTCAGCCGCTCCATCTCCTCCGGCATCGCGCTCTCGACCGTCACGGCCACGCCGAGTCCGGCCCGGGCCGCGGCGATCACGCCCATCACGCTTTCGCTGGTGTAGAGCACGCGCCACGCCTGCCCCTGCGCCTTCAGCGCTTCCAGCGTCCGGCTGCGGAACACGCAGGGCGGCGGCAGGGCGCAGAGTGGAACCGGCGCGCCGGGCACCAATTCCAGATCCGGCGATCGCAGCCAGGCCAGCTTTTCCCGATGGATCACCCGGCCCCGGGTGACGCCGTCGTCGCGCTTGGCGATGGCGAGGTCGAGCTCGTGCCGATCGAACGCCTCGATCAGCCCGCTGCTCATGCCGACCCGGACCTCGATATGCACCCGCGGGAACACCCGGGCGAAGCGCGACAGCACGCCCGGCAGATGCAGCGGCACGAAGTATTCGGCAATGCCGAGGCGGATTTCCCCTTCCGCCCCCGGCTCGGCGAAGCGCTGCACCGTCTCGTCGTTCAGCTCCAGCAGCCGGCGGGCATAGCCCAGCAGCAGCTCGCCGTCGCGAGTCAGGGCCAGCGACCGGCTGGTGCGCTCGAACAGCTGGCGGCCCAGCACGGCTTCCAGCCGCTTGATCTTGACGCTGACCGCGGATTGGGTGCGGCCCAGCCGGTTGCCGGCCGCGGTGAAGCCGCCGGCATCGACGATGGCGGCAAAGGCACGAAGCGCATCGATGTCGAGATCGGGGGTGCTCATGTCATCCATATGAAAACACGATCGCAAAAATCTCAACTATTCATTTATACGATTGATCCTGACCCTCCATCTTGAGCATTGAACCCTTCGGGAGACGAGGATCATGAAAGCCATCGGTTACATCGACAGCCTGCCAATCGAGGATGAACGGTCGCTGTTCGAGTTCGAGACCCCGACGCCTGCACCGGGCCCGCACGATTTGCTGGTGAAGATCGAGGCGGTGTCGATCAATCCGGTCGACACCAAGGTGCGGGTCCGCCGCCAGGGCAGCGCCGAGACGCCGGTCATCCTGGGCTGGGACGCCGCCGGCACCGTGACCGCGGTCGGCGATGCCGTGACCCTGTTCCGGCCGGGCGACGCGGTCTATTACGCCGGCAGCCTGACCCGCCCCGGCACCAATGCCGAGTTCGGCCTGGTCGATGAGCGCATCGCCGGCCGCAAGCCGGACAGCCTGTCCTTCGCCCAGGCCGCCGCCCTGCCGCTGACCGCGATCACGGCCTGGGAAGCGCTGTTCGACCGCTTCCGCCTGCCGGTCGGCAAGGCGCCGACCGATGACGCGATCCTGATCATCGGCGCCGCCGGCGGTGTCGGCTCGATCGCGGTGCAGCTGGCCCGCCGCCTGACGAACCTGACCGTGATCGGCACCGCCTCGCGCCCCGAGAGCCAGGCATGGGTCACCGAGCTGGGCGCCGACGCCGTCATCGACCACACCAGGAAACTGTCGGAGGAGCTGGCGCGGATCGGCCGGCCGCAGGTGCGCTATATCCTATCGCTGAACCAGACCGACCGGCATTGGGACGAGATCGCGGCGTCGCTGGCGCCGCAGGGCGAGATCTGCTTCATCGACGACCCCGAGGGTCTCGACATCATGAAGATCAAGGGCAAGGCCGGCGCCGTGCATATCGAGTTCATGTTCGCCCGGTCGATGCACCAGACGCCGGACATGATCCAGCAGCACAAGCTGCTGACCGAGGTCGGCGCGCTGGTCGATGCCGGGCTGATCAAGACCACACTGGGCGAGGTCGTCGGCCCGATCACCGCCGCCAATCTACGCCGGGCGCATGCGATGGTCGAAGGCGGCCGCACAGTAGGCAAGCTGGTGCTGGCCGGGTTCTAAAGCCCGGCGGTAAGGCTGCGCCGCAGCCTTACCTGCCCGCCCCGGTCAGTGCCCGGTGAACAGGCCGTTGATCTCCGGATACGGCATGGCGCCGTCGGCCAGTGGGGCGGAGTGCCCGGTCTGCAGGAAGCCGCGTGCCAGCACGGCCGCCTGCCCCCACAGGGCCTGGGAGATGCCAGAGCCGGCGCTGAGCCGCCGCACGCCGAGCGCCGCCAGCTCGGCCGCCGCCGGCAGGGCCGGCCGGGCCATGACGTTGAGCGGCAGGCCGGCCTCGGCCGCCACGGCCCGGATACCGGCCGGATCGGTCAACCCCGGCACGAAGATTCCGTCCGCCCCGGCCGCACGATACCGCGCGGCTCGGGCCAGCACTTCCGCGACCTGGCCGCCTTCTGGCGCCAGCCCGCGCAGATAGACATCGGTCCGCGCATTGACGAACAGGTCGACGCCTCGGCTGGCGACCGCCTGCTTGATCCGTTCGATCTTGGCGCAGAGCACGTCGGGCGGCGCCGCCCCGTCCTCGATGTTGATGCCGACGGCGCCGGCATCAACCAAGGCAGCAACGGCCTCACCGACGCCGGCCGGGTCTTCGGCATAGCCACCTTCGGCATCAACCGTCAGGGGCACGCGGATCACCCGGGCGATGGCGGTGACGGTTTCGACCAGCCGTGCCAATGGCAGGGCGTCGCCGTCAGGATAGCCAAGGGCCCAGGCCACGCCGGCGCTGGTCGTCGCCACGGCCTTGGCGCCGAGGCTCTCGATCAGCCGGGCGCTGCCGGCATCCCAGGCATTGGCCAGCAGCAGCGGCTGCGGCCCCTGGTGCAGGTGCCGGAAGGTGGCGGCATGATCGGTCTGTGCGGTCATCGCTATCTCCGTTTCGACAGAAGGGCTCGCGCCAAGACAGCCTGTCTACCCCGCGCCGAATGGCCTGCGCTTTCGAAAACTTTAGGCCGTGAACGGCAGCTCGGGCGCCCGGGACCCGGTCTCATGGGCCAGCAGCCAGCGCTTGCGGTGCACCCCGCCGCCATAGCCGGTCAGCGATCCGTTCGAGCCGATGACGCGATGGCAGGGTACCACCACGCCGATCGGGTTGGCGCCGTTGGCGAGGCCGACGGCGCGGACGGCGGCGGGCCGGCCGATACGCTGCGCCATGGTGCCGTAGGAGATCGTCTCGCCGCACGGGATCCGCCGCAGTTCCTGCCACACGGTGCGCTGGAATTCGGTGCCCGCCATCGCCACCGGCAGGTCGTCGATCGCCGACAGGTCGCCGTCGAAATAGGCGTGCAGCGCGTCGGACAGGCCGCCCGGATTCGGCGTCGGCACCAGATCGCAGCCATCGGCGCCGTAATCCAGCCGCAGCCGCCGCACGATCCGGTCCTCATGGTCGGTCCATTCGGTCAGGCGCAGCTGCCCCGCCTCATCCGCCGCCACGATCAGCTCGCCGATCGGCGTCTGCAGCCGGTCGACCAGGAGGCGCGTGAGCTCAGCCATGGAGAGTCCTTTCGACGACGGGCCCCACCGCGGCATCGGCGGCCCAGAGATGCTGCGCGGCATAGGCGCGCCACGGGCGCCAGGGCTCGGCGCGGCTGACGAGGGCCGCCGGGCTTGGCCGCAGCCCGTCCTGCCCGGCGGCGCTGCGCAGCAGGCCGACATCGCTGGCGGGAAAGGCGTCGGTCTCGCGGATCGCCCGCAGCGCGATGTACTGCGCCGTCCATTCGCCGATGCCGTGGATGGCGCGCAGCCGGGCAACGGTGTCCTCGATCGTCGCCAGCGGCTGGAACAGCAGCGGGTCGGCCAGCGCCGCCTGGGCCAGGGCCGTGAGCGTCGCCTTGTGCGAACCGGGCATGCCCAGCGGCGCCAGGTCGGCGGCGGCGACCTGCGCCGCGGTCGGGAAGGCCAGGGCCAGCGCCGCATCGCCGCCCTGCTCCGCCGGGACCGGTGAGCCGCACAGCCGGACCAGTTGGCCGGCCAGGCGCCGCCCCGCCTCGACCGTGACCTGCTGGCCGAGCACGGCGCGCACCGCCAGCTCGAACCCATCCCAGCCGCCCGGTGCCCGCAGCCCCGGCCGTTCGGCGACCAGCGGCGCCAGCAGCGGGTCGCGCGCCAGATGGGCGCCGATGATGGCAACGTCAGCGCCAAGGTCGAACACCCGGCGGATGCGGGTGACGATCGCCGGCAGGGCCTGGACGCTGGGGAAGCGGATGGTGGCGGTCAGGCTGTCCCGCTCCGGCAGGATGCCGATCTCGACCGTGCCGACCCGGCCGTCATGCAGCACGGTCCGGCGATAGGTCTCACCCACCACCTGCTCCACCCCGTCCACCGCCCGGGTGCGGAGGAAGCCCAGCATCGCCGGCCAGTCATAGGG
>NZ_JBYRFX010000113.1:0-1625 GCF_057815775.1 Inquilinus sp. | reverse complement strand
CTCCCGCGCCTTGCGGGCGACCAGGCCGGCCGCGACCATCACCGACGGGTTCGAGGTGTTGGTGCAGCTGGTGATCGCCGCGATCACCACGTCGCCCTGGTCGAGGCTGTGGTCCATGCCGTCGATCTTGGTCGGGTTCGGCGCGGTGCCGGCATCGGCCATCAGCTTGTTGAAGGCGACGGCGGCCTGGGACAGGGCGACCCGGTCCTGCGGCCGCTTCGGCCCGGCCAGCGACGGCTCGACGTCGCCGAGGTCGAGCGACAGGCTGTCGGTGTAGACCGGCTCCGGCGAATTGGCGTCGCGCCACATGCCCTGGGCCTTGGCATAGGCCTCGACCAGGCGGACGCGGTGCGGGTCGCGGCCGGAGAATTCGAGATAGCGCAGCGTCTCGGCATCGATCGGGAAGAAGCCGCAGGTGGCGCCGTATTCCGGCGCCATGTTGCCGATCGTGGCGCGGTCGGCCAGCGACATGTGGTCCAGGCCTTCGCCGTAGAACTCGACGAACTTGCCGACCACGCCCTTCTTGCGCAGCATCTGGGTGACCGTCAGCACCAGGTCGGTGGCGGTCATGCCTTCCTTCAGCTTGCCGGTGATCTTGAAGCCGATCACCTCGGGGATCAGCATCGACACCGGCTGGCCCAGCATCGCCGCCTCGGCCTCGATGCCGCCGACGCCCCAGCCCAGCACGGCCAGGCCGTTCACCATGGTGGTGTGGCTGTCGGTGCCGACCAGCGTGTCGGGATAGGCAACCTGGTTGCCGGTGTTGCGGTCCTTCTCGACCCACACGGTCTGGGCCAGGTACTCCAGGTTGACCTGGTGGCAGATGCCCGTGCCGGGCGGGACGACGCGGAAATTGTCGAACGCGGTCTGGCCCCAGCGCAGGAAGGCGTAGCGCTCGTGGTTGCGCTCGAACTCCAGATCGACGTTGTGCTGGTAGGCGTTCGGCGTGCCGAAGGCGTCGACCATGACGGAGTGGTCGATGACCAGGTCGACGGCCGAGAGCGGGTTGATCCGCTGCGGGTCGCCGCCGAGTGCGACCATCGCCTGGCGCATCGCGGCGAGGTCGACCACGGCGGGGACGCCGGTGAAGTCCTGCATCAGCACGCGGGCCGGGCGGTAGGCGATCTCGCGGTCGGAGCGGCGATCCTTCAGCCACTGCGCCATCGCCTTGACGTCGTCGACCGTGACCGACCGGTCATCCTCGAACCGCAGCAGGTTCTCCAGCAGAACCTTCAGTGAAAAGGGCAGGCGGGCGACATCGCCCAGTGGCTGAGCGAGCGCACCTCCGAACACGAAATCTCCTACCGCCCGGCCCGCGTGCTGATGCAGGACTTCACCGGCGTCCCCGCCGTGGTGGACCTTGCCGCGATGCGCGACGCTACCGCGGCACTCGGCGCCGATCCGCAGAAGATCAATCCATTGGTGCCCGTCGATCTCGTCATCGACCACTCCGTGATGGTCGACTCGTTCGGCACCCCGCTCAGCTTCGCGCAGAACGTCGAGCTTGAATATGAGCGCAACGGCGAGCGCTACGAATTCCTGCGCTGGGGCCAGAAGGCGTTCGACAATTTCCGCGTCGTGCCGCCCGGCACCGGCATCTGCCATCAGGTGAATCTCGAATACCT
>NZ_JBYRFX010000112.1:0-2659 GCF_057815775.1 Inquilinus sp. | reverse complement strand
TCCGCGAGCAGGGCGTAGACATACTCGTCGCACCACTCGCCCTTGACCCAGGCGTGCCGCCGGCCTGCCGGTCGGGCCGGGCCGCACCCTGGCGGCGCTGGAGGCGCTGGAGACCATCGGCGTCGCCAGTCGGCAGGATGTCTACTGGGCGCTGCACGCCACCCTGGTGAATCGGCGCGACCAGCGCGACATCTTCGACCAGGCCTTCCACCTGTTCTGGCGCAATCCGGACATGCTGAAGCGGGCGATGACGCTGATGCTGCCGCAGATCCGCACCGGCAAGGAGGAAGAGCGCGCGGTCAACCGCCGGGTGGCGGAGGCCTTTGCCGACCGCAACCAGCCCGGCCGGGGCGAGGCGCCCGACGACGCCAAGGACCCGCCGGAGATCGAGATCGATGCCAGCCTGACCTTCTCGGAGCGGGAGCGGCTGCAGCACAAGGATTTCGAGCAGATGAGCGCGGAGGAGCTGGCCCGGGCCCGCGCCGCCATCGCGCGCTTCCGCCTGCCGGTGCGCGACGTGCCGACCCGGCGCTATGCCCCGCACCATTCGGCCGCCACCGTCGACATGCGCCAGACCCTGCGACGGTCGCTGCGCGCCGGCGGCCATTCGATCGATCTGGCGCGGCGCATCCGCCGGACCCGGCCGCCGCCGCTGGTGGTGCTGTGCGACATCTCCGGCTCGATGAGCCAGTATTCGCGCATGCTGCTGCATTTCCTGCATGCGGTGACGACCGAGCGCGACCGCGTGCACAGCTTCGTCTTCGGCACCCGGCTGACCAACATCACCCGCGCGCTGCGCCGCCGCGACGTCGACGACGCGCTGGACCGGGTCGGCCGCGCCGCGCAGGATTGGGGCGGAGGCACCCGCATCGGCGCCTGCATCGCCGAGTTCAACCGCAATTGGGGCCGGCGCGTGCTGGGCCAGGGCGCGGTGGTGATCCTGATCACCGACGGGCTCGACCGCGACGCCGGCGACCGGTTGGAAGTCGAGATCGACCGGCTGCATCGCAGCTGCCGCCGGTTGATCTGGCTCAACCCCCTGTTGCGCTGGGACGGTTATGCGCCAAAGTCTATGGGGGCCCGCGCCCTGATGCCCCATGTCGACGAGTTCCGGCCGGTGCACAGCCTGGCCAGCCTGGCGGCGCTGGTCGCGGTGCTGGCCGAGGATCAGGGCCGTGGCGACAGGCGCATGGCTAGGTGGCGGCATCTCGCTGCCCAGCAGGAGACGGTGCAATGACCGATCGTGACGATGTGCTGACCCAGGCCGCGGCCTGGGCCGCCGAAGGACGCAAGGTCGCGCTGGCGACCGTGGTCTCGACCTGGGGCTCCTCGCCCCGCCCCGCCGGCAGCCAGCTGGTGGTCGATGGCGACGGCCGGATGCAGGGCTCCGTCTCCGGCGGCTGCATCGAGGGCGCCGTGGTGCGCGAGGCGCTGGACGTGATGGCCGACGGCAAGCCGCGGCTGCTCGATTTCGGCGTCAGCGACGAACAGGCCTGGGATGTCGGCCTGGCCTGCGGCGGGAAGGTCCAGGTCTTCGTCGAGCGGCTTTCATGAAGGCAGAGATTCTCGCCGCACTGCAGGCCGCGCGGGCGGAGCATCGCGCCGCGGCTGTCGTCACCGACCTGGTCCATGGCGCCCAGGCGCTGGTGATCGGTGACGAGGTGACCGGCGATCTCGCGGTCGACGACCTGATCCTGCTGGCGGTGCAGGAGGCGGTGCGGCACGACCGCAGCCGCGCCATCGCCGACGGCACGCTGTTCGTCCAGGCCTTCGTGCCGCCGCTGCGCCTGGCCATCATCGGCGCGGTCCACATCGCCCAGGCGCTGGCGCCGATCGCGGCGCTGACCGGCTATGACGTCACCGTGATCGACCCGCGCCGGGCCTTCGCCTCGGAAGAACGCTTTCCCGGCGTCGCCATCAGCAATGAATGGCCGGATGACGGCCTGTCGGCGCTGAAGCCCGATATGCGCACCGCGATCGTGGCCCTGACCCACGACCCCAAGCTGGACGACCCGGGGTTGGAGGTCGCGCTGCGGTCGCCGGCCTTCTACATCGCCGCGCTGGGCAGCCGGAAGACCCATGCCGGGCGGCTGGAGCGGCTGGCGGCGCGCGGCCTCGGCCCCGAGGTGTTGGCCCGCATCCACGGCCCGGCCGGCCTGGCGCTCGGCGCCATCTCGCCGGCCGAGATCGCGATTTCCGTGATGGCACAGATGACCGCCGTGCTGCACGGGGCGGACCCGGCCGCGGCGGGCGCACAGGGGAAGAGGCCGGCGTGATCTTCGGGACCCTGTCCACGGCCGAAGCGGCCGGCGCCATCCTGGCCCACACCGTCGCCGCCGGCGACGTGGTGTTCCGCAAGGGCCGGCGGCTGAGTGCCGACGATGTCGCCACCCTGCGCGCCGCCGGCGTGCAGGAGATCCAGGCCGCGCGGCTGGAACGCGGCGACGTCCATGAGGACCAGGCGGCGGAGCGTGTCGCCGCGGTGCTGCGGGGGCCGGGCCTGACCGCCAGCGCCGCCTTCACCGGCCGGGTCAACCTGTTCGCCGAGGCGGCCGGCGTGGTGGTGATCGACCGCGAACGGATCGATCGGCTGAACCGGCTGGATGAATCCATCACCATCGCCACCCTGCCGGAATGGACCGAGGTCGCGCCGAAGCAG
>NZ_JBYRFX010000111.1:0-1647 GCF_057815775.1 Inquilinus sp. | reverse complement strand
CCAGCGCGCCCGCGGGGGCGGCGAGAACGCGCCTCATTCCGCCGCCCCCGGCGCCGGGTCCTCGGCCGCGCCGAAGCGCCGCCGGGAGGCGAGGTTGCCGAGGCGGCGGCAGACAACATAGAAGACCGGCGTGAAGACCAGGCCGAAGATCGTCACGCCGAGCATGCCGAAGGCCACCGCCGTCCCCATCGCCTGGCGCATCTCGGCGCCCGGACCGACCGCGACGACCAGCGGGATCACGCCGAAGATGAAGGCGAAGCTGGTCATGAGGATCGGCCGGAGGCGCGACTCGGCGGCATGGATCGCGGCTTGCCACGGGTCCATGCCATGCGCCTCATTCTGGCGGGCGAACTCGACGATCAGGATCGCATTCTTGGCGGCGAGCGCGATCAGCACGATCAGGCCGACCTGCGTCAATATGTTGTTGTCGAGCCCTCGCAGGTTGATCCCCGTCATCGCCGCGAGCACGCACATCGGCACGATCAGGATGACCGCGAGCGGCAGCGTCAGCGATTCATATTGCGCCGCCAGCACCATGAACACGCAGAGCACGGCGACGGCGAAGACCAAAGGCGCCGTGTTGCCGGCCGCCTGCTGCTCAAAGGCGATGCCGGTCCATTCGAAGCTGAAGCCGGGGGGCAGGGTCCGCGCCGCCATCTGCTCCATGGCGTGCAACGACTGGCCGGAGGATATGCCGGGCGGCGTCTGCCCCTGCAGCTCCGCCGCGGGATAATTGTTGTAGCGCGTCACCTGGACCGGGCCGGCCCCGTAGCGGAAGGTGGCGACCGCGGAAAGGGGCACCATCCGCCCGCTGGACGAGCGCACCTGCAGCCGGCCGACATCGGCCAGATCCTCGCGCGACGCCGCCTCGGCCTGCGCAGTCACCCGGAAGGTGCGCCCCACCAGGTTGAAATCGTTGATGTAGGTCGAGCCCAGATAGGTGCCGAGCGCGGCATAGACCTGGGTCGGCTGAACGCCGACCAGCTGGGCGCGATCGCGGTCCACGTCGGCCTCGATCCTCGGGCTGCCGGTGTTGAACAGGGAGAATACCTGGCCGACATCCGGGTTTTGCTGGGAGGCGCCCATCATCGCGAAGGTCGCGCCCTGGAGCGCCTGATATCCGGCCCCGCCGCGATCCTGGACCATCATCGCAAAGCCGCTGCCGTTGCCGAGGCCGGGCACCGGCGGCGGCGAGAGGAAGAAGACCTGCGCGCCCTGCTCCGCGCCCGCGACGGCGCCGGTGATCTGACCGGCCAGCGCCGCCGCCGACTGGCCTTCGCCGCGCCGTTCCTCGTGCGGGCTGAGACGCAGGAACATGACGCCGCTGTTCGAGGCCGGGCTGAAGGTCGAGCCGTCGAGACCGGCGAAGGCCGCCGTTGCGGTCACCATCGGGTTTCGCGAGACGACCTCCCGGATTCGATTGACCGCCGCCTCCGTCCGGTCGAGGCTGGAGCCGGGCGGCAGCTGGATGACACCGATCAGGAAGCCCTGGTCCTGATCCGGGATGAAGCCGGTCGGCGTCGCGCTGAGCCGCCAGACGGTTAGGCCTAGCAGGCCGCCATAGATGACCAGCATGATCGTCGAGCGATGGACCAGCTTCGTGGTCAGCCAGCCGTAGCGGCCGGATAGCCAGTCGAAGCCCCGCTC
>NZ_JBYRFX010000110.1:0-6025 GCF_057815775.1 Inquilinus sp. | reverse complement strand
TCGGCATAGGACAAGGTGCCGGTCAGTGTGTCCTTGACGATCGCCAGCTTCGGATGGGCGTATTTCTTGGGAAAGCCCCAGATCTCGCGGCCGGCGGCGATCGGCGGGTCGTCATCCAGATACATCTGGGCGACGAAGCTCATCTCCTCACCCCGGAAGCTGCAGGGAATGACCATGCCGGATTCGGTGTAGCTGCCGAAGCCGGAGCTGTCCGGCATCTGGATCCATTCGTAATGCACGATCGGCCGTTCCAGCGGCTCCAGCGGTTCCGGCAGCTGGTCGCGGATCAAATCCGGGTCGGTCTCGTAGGTGATGATCATGTATTCCCGGTCGACGAACCGGTACGGCCCGGCCGGATAGCTGGGCCCGGCGGCCGGCATCGATGGGAGCCGGAGGACATCTTCCCTGCGCATGATCTCATCCTTTTCGCCGAACGGCCGCGACGCGGCCCCGCGCCGTTCATAGCCAGCGACCGCCGAAACTCCTGCTACGGTCTTTCGACAAATCCGTGACATCCGCGCCGCCGGCCCGGTTTCGGCCGTTCGACGGCGGCCGCGTCATCAGCCCGTCATCCATGCCGGCCTATCGTGCCGCTCCCTCAAGGAGACCGGCCGGCCATGGATGCGAAGACCCCCGACCCACTGCACGACACCACGTCCCGCGGCTGGCGGCCGGACCGCTGCGACCGCGTCGCCCTGGTGCTGCAGGGCGGCGGCGCGCTCGGTGCCTACCAGGCCGGCGTGTACCAGGCGCTGCATGAGGCCGGGATCGAGCCGGACTGGGTGTCGGGCGTGTCGATCGGCGCGATCAACGCCGCCATCATCGCCGGCAACCCGCCGGAGCGGCGGCTGGACCGGCTGCGGACCTTCTGGGAGCGGATCACCGACCGCCGGATCTGGGCCTACACGCCGGATGGCGACATCTTCCGCCAGATGCGCAACGCCACCAGCTCGTGGATGACAATGCTGCAGGGCCAGCCCGGCTTCTTCTCGCCGCACGGTACCAGCCCGTGGCTGAGCCACGCCGGGGCGAAGAGCGCGACCAGCTATTACGACACCGCGGCGCTGCGCGAGACCTTGCTGGAACTGGTCGATTTCGACCGGGTCAACAACGGCCCGGTGCGCTTCGCGGTCGGTGCGGTCAATGTGCTGACCGGCAACTTCATCTATTTCGACAGCGCCGAGGAGGAGATCGCGCCGGAGCATGTCATGGCCAGCGGCGCCCTGCCCCCGGCCCTGCCGATGGTCAAGATCGGCACCGATCACTACTGGGATGGCGGCATCGTCTCGAACACGCCGCTGCAGCACCTGCTGGACGAGGAGAGCCGGCTGAACACGCTGGTGTTCCAGGTCGACCTGTTCAGCGCCCGCGGCGGGCTGCCGCGCGACATGCATGACGTGATGGCCCGCCACAAGGACATCATGTATTCGTCGCGCACCCGCTACACCACCGACCTGTACAAGCGGCTGCACATCTGGAAGACGCGGCTGGCCCAGTCGCTGGCCAAGGTGCCAGACGAGGCCCTGTCCGACAGCGAGCGCCAGATGCGGGACCAGCTGGCGCATTTGCCCGAGATCACCATCCTGCACCTGATCTATCAGCAGAAGGCCTATGAGGGCCACGCCAAGGACCACGAATTCTCCGGCACCTCGATGCGCGAGCACTGGCAGAGCGGCTACGAGGACACCAAGCGCACGCTGAAGCGGAAGCAGTGGATGGAAATGCCGGCCGAAGGTGCCGGGATCGTGATCCACGACGTGCACCGGCTCGAAGACTGAGGGGCAGGCCGGCTAAAGACGTAGGTTGGGTTCGCCCTTGCGAACCCAACATCCTGCCGTTGCGCCATTGTTGGGTTCGCAAGAGCGAACCCAACCTACAAATTACGGGGCTCGCGATAGAGGCTGGGCTGCCTCACCGCCCTTGACCCGCCGCCGCCGGCGCGCCGCATTCGGCGCAGAGCTTCGCCCGCGGCGTCCGCAGCGGCTTGCCGCAGGCATTGCACGGCGGTCCGAATAGCGACAGCCGGTGATGCCAGAGCGCGTCGGCGTCGGTCTCGCGGTGGCCGGTCAGCGCGAAGTAACGATCGAGCGCGCCCGTGCCGGAGATGTGCTGCTTGGCCTCGACCAGACTCGCACCGTGAAGAGCCCGGTACTCCTTGATCCGCCGGATGGGGTCGATCAGGTCCGGATAGACCTGCTCCCACTCATGCTCGTCCAGCACGGGAACATCGGCCCTGCAGCGCCAGCAATAGAGAGTCTTGGCCATGGCGGTTGCCCCGAAGCGGGCGGAGCCTTCACTCCGCCTCGCGCCATGATGAGGGCCGCCCTTCCCGTGGGCAAGACGGCCCCAGGCCCCATTGTCCCGGTTCAGGCGTAGGTTGGGTTCGCCCTTGCGAACCCAACCTCATGCCGTAGGACCCATGTTGGGTTCGCAAGAGCGAACCCAACCTACGAAACCGTTATGGCGAGCCCCGCCCCTCAGTTCTTACCCTGGTTCAGCGCAGCCGGCAGGGTGTTCGCGCTCAGCCCGTACTTGGCCAGGATCCGGTCGTAGGTGCCGTCGGCCTGCAGCTTTTCCAGCGCCGCCTTCACCGCGTCGCGCAGCTGCGGTTCGGACTTCAGCACCGGGATGCCGACCAGGGATTCGGTGAAGGGCTGGCCGATCGCGACATAGGTGTCCGGCTCCAGCTTCTGGGAATAGGGCAGCGTCTCATTGCCCTGGGCCGCGGCCTGGATGCGCTGGGTCTTCAGCTGGGTACGGGCGTCGGCCGAGCCTTCGGTGCCGACCACATTGATCGCCGGCTTGCCCTTGGCGACGCAGTTGGCGTCGCTCCACTCGCCGATCTGCTGCGGCCAATTGGTCGACCGGCTGGCGCCGACGGTCTTGCCGCACAGATCGTCCGTCGTCTTGATGTCACCGGCCAGCGCGGTGACGGTGTAGAACTGCGCCCCCGACTTCATGTAGTCGACGAAATCGGCGGTGTCACGCCGGGGCGGCGTGTCGCTCATCCCCGCCATCACCATGTCGATGCGGCCGGTCTGCAGCGACGGCAGCATCTGGGCGAAGGCGATCTCCTGGAACTCGGCCTCGACGCCCAGCTGCTTGGCGATCGCCTTGCCCAGGTCGATGTCGACGCCCATCAGCTCATTGGTCGCCGGGTCCTTGTAGATGATCGGCGGGTAGTTGTTGTTGGTGCCGATGATGATCTTGCCGGCCTGCTTGATCCGGTCGGGCAAGGCCTGGGCCGAAGCGGAGGTGACGGCCAGCGCGGCGATGGCGGCCGTGGCGGCGAGCAGGGCGAAACGGGTCATGGAAGCCTCTCCTGTTGTTATGGTTCCGCCGGTCACGACAGGACGGCGGCGATGAAGTCGCGGGTGCGGGCCTCGCGCGGGCTGCCCAGCACTTGCTGCGGCGGCCCCATCTCGACGATGCGGCCGCGGTCCATGAACACGACCCGGCCGGCGACCTCGCGGGCGAAGCCGAGCTCATGCGTCACCACGATCATGGTCATGCCGCTGGCGGCCAGGTCGCGCATCACCGCCAGCACCTCGCCCACCAGCTCCGGGTCCAGCGCCGAGGTCGGCTCGTCGAACAGCATCAGCTTCGGCTTCATCGCCAGGGCGCGGGCGATGGCGATGCGCTGCTGCTGGCCGCCGGAGAGTTCGGCCGGATAGGCGTCGCGCTTGTCGGCCAGGCCGACCCGCTGCAGCAGCGCCGTCGCCTCGGCCACCACCTGGGCCTTCGGCCGCCTCTGCACCGTGACCGGGCCTTCGATGATGTTGGCCAGCACCGTCATATGCGCGAACAGGTTGAAGCGCTGGAACACCATGCCGCTGGCCAGGCGCTGGCGCGCCACCTCGCGATCGGTCAGGGCATAGAGGCGATCGCCCTCGCGGCGGAACCCGGCCAGCTCGCCATCGACCCAGACCGCGCCGTCATCGACGCTTTCGAGCTGGTTGATGCAGCGCAGCAGCGTGCTCTTGCCCGAGCCGGACGGGCCGATGATGCACAGCACCTCCCCCGGCTCGACCTCGAGCGACACGCCCTTCAGGGCGTGCAGCGAGCCGAAATGCTTGTGGATCTCGGCGGCGACCACCATCGGCATGGCTCAGGCCTCCTTCGGCTGGTCGACGACAACGGCACGCTTGCGCTGGCCGCCGTCACGGCCGCGGGCGAAATGCTTCTCCAGGAAATGCTGGCCGATGCTGAGCACGGTCACCACCGCCAGGTACCAGATCGCCGACACGATCAGCAGCTCGATCACCCGGGCATTGGCGTAGTAGATGGTCTGGGCGTTGCGCAGCATCTCGGCATACTGGATGACGCTGGCGACCGAGGTCAGCTTGACCATGCTGATCACCTCGTTGCCGATCGGCGGGATGATCACCCGCATCGCCTGCGGCAGCACGATGCGGCGCAGCGCCACCAGACGGGTCATGCCGATCACCTTGGCCGCCTCGGTCTGGCCCAGGTCGACCGACAGGATGCCGCCGCGCACCACCTCGGCGGTGTAGGCGCCCTGGTTGATGCCCAGGCCCAGCAGGGTCGCGACGAAGGGCGTGATCAGCTCGACCGTCCGCGCCTCGAACAGGCCGGGGATGCCGATGGTCGGGAACACCAGCGCCAGGTTGAACCACAGGAGCAATTGGAGCAGCAGCGGCGTGCCGCGGAAGAACCAGATGTAGCCGACCGCCACGGTCTTCAGCACCGGGTTGGGCGACATCACCATGATGGCGAAGACCACGCCGAGCAGGACGCCCAGCGCCATGGCGCAGACCGTCATCAGGATGGTGTTGGCCAGGCCGGACAGGATCGCCGGCGCGGTGAAGAACTGCCCCACCACCGGCCAGGCGATCTGGCCGACGGCGAAGGCCCGCACCACCGCGGCCAGCGCCACCAGGATCAGCGCTGCCGCGACCCAGCGGCCATAGTGCCGGCGCGGCACATGGCGCAGATGGGCGATGGAATAGGGCGAAGCGCCCGTGGTGTCGGTCATCCCTGTTCCCCCTGCCCTAGACGTGTGGACCATCATAGCGCTGGGCCCAGTCGTCCTGCTCCATCAACAGCTCGCGCAGCCGGGCGAGCTGTTCGCGCACCCGGTCCGGCGCCGTGCCGCCATGGCCGCTGCGCGCGGCCACCGCCGCCTGCGGTGTCAGGCAGGACCGGATCTCCGGCGCCAGCCGCGGGTCGACCGCGGCCAGATCGGCATCCTCCAGCTCTTCCAGGCCGATACCGCGATCCTCGCAGCGGCGGACCAGGGCGCCGGTGATCTCATGTGCCTCGGAGAACGGCACGCCGCGCCGCGACAGCCAGTCCGCCACCTCGGTCGCCAGGGTGAAGCCCTCGACCGACTGGCGCTGCAGCGTCTCGACATTCACGTGCATGGTCCGTAGCATCCCGGCCATCGCCGGCAGCACGCCGTCGAGCGTGTCGACCGCCTCGAACGCCGCGCGCTTGTCCTCGGCGAGGTCGCGGTTGTAGGCGAAGGGCAGGCCCTTCAGCGCCGTCAGCATCGCCGTCAGCCCGCCGATCAGCCGGGCGGCGCGGCCGCGCGTCAGCTCGGCGATGTCGGCATTCTTCTTCTGCGGCATGATCGAGGAGCCGGTGGCGTAGGCATCGTCCAGCTCGACCCAGCGGAACTGGCGCGACGACCACAGGAACACCTCCTCCGCCAGCCGCGACAGATGCACCGACAGCATCGCGGCGACGAACAGGAACTCGGCCACATGGTCGCGGCTGCCGACCGCGTCGATCGAGTTCTCGCAAGGGCCGTCGTAACCGAGTTCGCGTGCGGATAGTTCCGGCTGCATCGCGATCGCAGAACCCGCAAGTGCTGCCGCTCCAAGCGGAGAGCGTGACGAGCGCCTGTCCCAGTCGCGCAGACGCTCGATATCGCGAGCGAAGCCCTGGGAATGGGCAAGCAGCTGATGGGCGAAGCTGACGGGCTGCGCCGGCTGGAGGTGCGTGAAGCCCGGCGCCAAGGTGTGGACATGCCTCTCGGCTTGGCCCGCGAGGGCCGTCTGTA
>NZ_JBYRFX010000109.1:0-5302 GCF_057815775.1 Inquilinus sp. | reverse complement strand
GCCGGAGCTGGCGTCGGGGGCCGTCCGGTCCGTGATGGACGACTGGTCGCTGCCGCAGGTCGACCTGTGGGCCGTGTTCCCCACCGGGCGGCAGGCCAGCGCGAAGGCCCGGGCCTTCGCGGCCTTCGTGGAGATGCAGCTGGCGGGGGGATGAAAGCGCCAAACAAAAAGGGCGGCCGAAGCCGCCCTTTCCGGGATCCGTCGCGGTGTGGCGTCAGCGCGCCTGGGACATGGCGATCGCGGTGTCGCCCATCCGGTTCGAGAAGCCCCATTCGTTGTCGTACCAGCTCAGCACCCGGACGAAGGTGCCGTCCATGACCTTGGTCTCGTTGAGCGCGAAGATCGACGAGCGGGCGTCGTGGTTGAAGTCGCTCGACACCAGGTCTTCATCGTAATAGCCGAGGATGTTCTTAAGCTTGCCGTCGGCGGCCTGCTTGATCGCGGCGTTGATCTCCTCGATCGTGGTCGCGCGCTTGGCCACGAACTTGAAGTCGACGACCGAGACGTTCGGCGACGGCACGCGGATCGAGGTGCCGTCCAGCCTGCCCGCCAGATCCGGCAGCACCTTGCCGACGGCCTTGGCGGCGCCGGTGGAGGTCGGGATCAGGTTCAGCGCGGCGGCGCGGGCCCGGTGCAAATCCTTGTGCATCGTGTCGACGATGCGCTGGTCGCCGGTGTAGCTGTGGATCGTGGTCATGAAGCCGTGATCGATGCCGATCGCGTCATGCAGCACCGAGGCGACGGGCGCCAGGCAGTTGGTGGTGCAGGAGGCGTTGGAGACGATCTTGTGATCGGCCGTCAGCTTGTGGTGGTTGACGCCATAGACGACCGTCAGGTCCTCGTCGGTCGCCGGGGCCGAGATCAGCACCTTCTTGGCGCCGGCGGCCAGCTGCTTGGCGGCATCGTCGCGCTTGGTGAAGATGCCGGAGCATTCCAGCGCGATCTCGACGTCCAGCGCGCCCCAGGGCAGCTGGGTCGGGTCGCGATGCTGCACCGCCTTGATGGGGTGGCCGTTGACGATCAGCGTGTCGCCCTCGACCGCGACCTCGAATGGCGCCCGGCCGTGCACGCTGTCGTATTTCAGCAGATGCGCGTTGGTCTTGACGTCGGCGAGGTCATTGATCGCGACGACCTCGATGTCCTTGCGGCCGGATTCGATCAGCGCCCGCAGCACCAGGCGTCCGATCCGTCCGAACCCGTTGATGGCAACCTTCACGGCCATGTCGTCTTCTCCGATCCGATAAAGCTTACAGCTTGGCCTTGGCGGCGGCGACGATCGCCTCGGCCGTGATCCCGAAATGCTTGTACAACTGCTCATAGGGGCCCGAGGCGCCGAAGCCGGTCATGCCGACGAAGGCGCCGTCCGAGCCGATATAGTGGTCCCAGCCCTGGCGCACGCCGGCTTCGACCGCGATCTTCACCAGGCCCTGGCCCAGCACCTTGCGGCGATATTCGGCCGGCTGGCGGTCGAACAGCGCGGTGCAGGGCATCGAGACGAGGCGGGTGCCGATGCCCTCGGCCTCCAGCGCGTCGCGCGCCTCGTTGGCGATCGAGACCTCCGAGCCGGTGGCGACCAGCAGCACCCGCGGCGTGCCGGTGGCCTCGCGCAGGATATAGCCGCCCTTGGCCGACAGGTTCTCGGCAGTGGCGCCCAGCCGCAGCGTCGGCAGGTTCTGGCGGGTCAGCGCCAGCACCGACGGCGCGTCCTGGGTCTCCAGCGCGATCTGCCACGCCTCGGCCGTCTCGACCGCGTCGCAGGGGCGGAACACCATCAGGTGCGGGATCGCCCGCAGCGAGGCGACATGCTCGACCGGCTGATGGGTCGGGCCGTCCTCGCCGAGGCCGATCGAGTCATGGGTCATGACGAAGATCACCCGCTGGCGCATCAGCGAGGCCAGCCGGATCGACGGGCGGCAATAGTCGGTGAAGGTCAGGAAGGTGGCGCCGTAGGGGATGATGCCGCCATGCAGCGTCAGCCCGTTCATCGCCGCCGCCATGCCGTGCTCGCGCACGCCGTAGCGGATGTAGCGGCCGCCATACTTGCCCGGCTCGATGTCGGTCGACACCTTGGTCTTGGTGTTGTTCGACGGCGTCAGGTCGGCCGACCCGCCGATCAGTTCGGGGATCAGCGGCACCAGCAGCTCCAGCACATGGCCGGACGCGGTGCGGGTGGCCAGGCTCGGCTTGGTCTCCGACGTCTCGGCCTTGAACTTGGCAATCACGCCGTCGAGGCCGGAGGGCAGGGTGCCGTCCATGGCGTGGCGGAACTCGGCGCGGGCCTCGGCCGGGGTCTTGGCCAGACGGGCATCCCAGGCCAGGCGCTCGGCCTCGCCACGCTTGCCGACCTCGCGCCAGGCGGCGATCGTCGCCTCCGGCACCTCGAAGGGCGGGTAGGGCCAGTTCAGGTTGGCGCGGGTCGCCGCGACCTCGTCCTTGCCCAGCGGCGAGCCGTGGGTGGCGCTGGTGCCCTGTTTGTTCGGGGCGCCGAAGCCGATGGTGGTGCGGCAGGCGATCAGGCTTGGCCGGTCATCGGCCAGCGCCGCATCGATCGCCGCGGCGATCGCATCGGTGTCGTGGCCGTCGACGTGCTGGACGTGCCAGTGATAGCCCTCGAAGCGCTTCTCGACGTTATCGCTGAAGGACAGCGAGGTCGGGCCGTCGATGGTGATGTGGTTGTCGTCGTAGAGCACGATCAGCCGGCCGAGCTTCAGGTGCCCGGCCAGGGAGCAGGCCTCGTGGCTGATCCCTTCCTCGAGGTCGCCATCGCCGCAGGTGACCCAGGTGTGGTGGCTGACCAAATCGTCGCCGAAGCGGGCGTTCAGGATGCGCTCGGCCAGTGCGAAGCCGACGGCGTTGCCCAGCCCCTGGCCCAGCGGCCCGGTCGTGGTCTCGATCCCGGCCTCGTGGTCGACCTCGGGGTGGCCGGCGGTGTGCCAGCCGAGCTGGCGGAAATGCTTGATCTGGTCGAGCGTGATCTTGTCGTTGCCGGTCAGGTACTGCAGCGAATACAGCAGCATCGAGCCATGGCCACCCGACAGGATGAACCGGTCGCGATCGGCCCAGGTCGGCACCGCGGCGTCGAATTTCAGGTAGCGGCTGAACAGCACCGTGGCGACGTCGGCCATGCCCATCGGCATGCCGGGGTGGCCGCTCTTGGCAGCTTCCACGGCGTCCACCGCCAGGAAGCGGATGGCGTTCGCCATGTCGTCGTGGGTCACGGTCCGGGGGCTGTCGGTCATGGCATCGATCCGAAGAGGACACGGGAATCCCGACGGTCTCCCGTCGGGGGGCGGCGCACCATGCAGCCCCGGTCGCGTCGCGTCAATGCCACCATAGGCCTGGATGCGGGACCCTTCGTCACGCTAGATAAGTCGGACCATTCCAGGATGATTGCCCTGGTCATGGGCACAAAGGTAGCGGAGCAGGAGACGGGGCATGGAGCGGTTCGACGGGGTGCGCTTGCCGAAGGCGGCGCTGGAGCAGTTCGCGGCGGCGCTGCTGCGCGGGGCCGGCATGTCGGCGGACAGCGCGGCGGCGACGGCGCGGGCGATGACCGACGCCTCGTCGCGCGGCGTCGACACCCACGGCGTGCGGCTGGTGCCGTTCTATCTCGACCAGCTGGCGAACCAGCGGGTCAATCCGACGCCGACCCTGACCGTGACCCGCACCGCGCCGGCCTGCGTCACCGTCGATGCCGATGGCAGCCTGGGCCACTACGCCAGCTACCGTGCGATCGACGAGGCGGCGAAACTGGCCGATGAGATCGGGGTCGCGGCCGCCGTGGTCACCCGCTCGGCCCATCATGGCGCCACCGGTGTCTACACCCTGGCGGCGGCCCGCCGCGGCTTCATCGCCTTCGGCAGCACCCATGCCGACAAGCTGGTGGTGCCGCATGGCGGCATCAAGCCGTTCTTCGGCACCAACCCGGTCAGCTTCGCGGCCCCCGCGCCGGGCGAGGACCCGGTGCTGCTTGATATGGCGACCAGTGCGATTCCGCTGAACCGGGTGCATCTGCGCCGCGACACCGGCACGCCGCTGCCGCCGGAGGTCGCGGTCGGCGACGACGGCGTCATGACCACCGACCCGCATGTTGCCACCGGCCTGATCCCGGTCGGCGGCCTGGCCTATGGCTACAAGGGTGCCGGGCTGGCGATGATGGTGGAGATCCTGTGCGCCAGCCTGACCGGCATGCCGCACGGATTCCGCATGGATCATTTCACCGGTCCGGGCGAGCCGGTGCTGATCGGCCACTTCTTCCTGCTGATGAAGCCGCAGGCCTTCGGCGCCACCGGCTACGACTCCTCGATCACCGCGATCCTCGACGACCTGCGGGCGCAGCCGGCACAGGAGGGGCAGGAGGTGATGGCGCCGGGCGACCCGGAGAAGCGGGAGGCGGCGGAACGCGCGCGGCTCGGCGTGCCGCTGGATCGGCGCACCTGGGCGCGGCTGGTCGAATTTGCCGGCACGGTCGGTGTTGCGGTGCCGGAGGTTTCGGTTGACGGCGGCGCCCCGGTTGACGGCAGCCAAGGTGCCGCATAGTTTCACCGGGATGATGCTGGATTTGGATAGCCGCCGATGACCGGGCTGACTGCCGAGCTCGACCGTCTGGAACGCGCCCTGGACCGCCTGGATGCCGCTGTTGCGGCCCAGGCGGAGCATCGGCAAAAGCAGATCGACGAGATCATGGACCGCGTGCGCACGCAGGCGGTGACCGAGATCGAAACCGAACTGCGCGAGGACACGGCAACGGTCGCTGCGCGGGTCAATCAAGTGATCCAGCGCATCGAGACCCTTCTGGAAAAGTAACGCAGTGGCCCGGGTCGAAATCACACTCAACAACCGCATCTACCCGATCGCCTGCGAAGACGGGCAGGAGGGACGCGTCCGCCAGGTCGCCGCCTTCATCGAGGAGCGGGTCCAGGAAATCCAGGGGTCGGTGCGGTCGGTCACCGACATGCATCTGCTGGTCATGGTCAGCCTGATGCTGGGCGACGAACTGCTCGACCTGCGCGACGAGAAACGGGTGCCGGCGCCCGCGCCGATTCCGGGTCCGCTGGAGGATCCGGCGCTGGCCGCGCGGCTGCAGAAATTGGCCGATCGGATCGAGGCCATTGCAGCGCGGGTCGAGACACCCTAAATCTGATCGCGTAGCGGGGCTGCTCGGCGCGACAGGTCGATTGTCCCTGGGGCCGTAGCACTTCTCTTAGGGAGCTGTCCCTGCCGGGACCGTGGTCCCGGCACATGGCGCCCACCTGCTGATGCAGGGCCCAAGAGGAGACATAATGACCACCGGCCGATGCGG
>NZ_JBYRFX010000108.1:0-20600 GCF_057815775.1 Inquilinus sp. | reverse complement strand
CCCTTACCGCACCTTCTCGGGCTTGTAGTAATCCGGCGCCCAGCCCTTGCCGGTCCAGCGCATCAGCCGGTCGCCATCGACCAGCAGGTCGCGCTTGCCGTCGCTATAGCTCGGTGCCAGCGCCAGCTGGTGGGATTTGCCGTCGGCGACCGGCGACAGCGACTGGGTGCCTTCCGACAGGATCTCCCACGGGCAGCCATTGGCGTCGCAATGCTTGGCGTCGTTCCAGAACACGATGACGTCGGGCGCCAGCTGCGCCGGCTTCTCGTCCAGCGCGGTCTCGGCCACCTGGAACGGCGCGTTGCGCCAGTCGATCACCGCCGGCGCCACCATCGGCGCGTAGCGGGCCTCGAGCAGCGGGATCAGCCGGTCGGGGATCGGGTCGAGCCAGCTCAGGGCCGGCGGCGGCGTGGCCGGGGTCGGCGCGCTCGGCGTCGCGGTCGCAGTGTCGGGGGTGCTGTCCGGCTGGTTCGTGTTGGCCGGCGGCGCGGCGGCGGGCGTCGCAGCCGGGACCAGCGCGGTCGGGGTGGCGGCGACGCTGCGGCCGCCGCTGGCGAGATGGGCCACGGTCTCCACCGTCAGGCCGTTCTGGCTCTGCAGCCCGGCCCGGTCCTGATAGTCCTTCAGCGCCGCCAGGCTGCGCTGGCCCAGCACGCCGTCGGCCTGGCCCACCCGGTAGCCCAGCGCCGTCAGGCTGCCTTGCACCGCCCCGATCTCGGCCCGGTCATATTCGATCTGGGCGGAATCATACATGTAGGTGCCGGGGATGGCGGGGGCGCCCTGGCAGTTCTTCGGCAGGGCGTTCTTCGCCTCGATCGCGGCGCCGCGGCCGTCGAAGCGGATCGCCAGGGTGGCGCCGCTGTTGCTGGTCCAGTTCAGCGTGTCGCCATCCGGCTTGGCGGTGCCGGCCATCAGGCACACCGCATTGCGGGTCGACCGGTGCAGCAGGAAGGCGAAATTGCCGTCCTGTGCCGGCTCGACCAGCAGCCGGATCGGCGCATTGCCGCCGGCAACATAGGTGCCGGGCTCGATCGTGGCGGCGACGGCGGTGCCGACCCATCCGGCCGTTGTGGCCAGGCAGGCCAAAGCCAGGGTCGCTACGGCGGGGGTTGGGCGCATCCGGAAAGCTCCAGTTTCATCTCGGTCGCACACGAAACGTATACGGTGCAGATCGGGTTCCGATTCCGCGCGGGTGACGGCGGCAGCGCGATCGGTTAAACCGCGACGTCCCGATGGAAGATGCAGCAATGTCCGAGACTCGAATCGTCAAGCCCCAGCCGATCAGCGGCTTCCCCGAATGGCTGCCGGAGGAGAAGCTGGTCGAGGATCATATCCTGCGCATCATTCGCGAGGAGTATGAGCGCTACGGCTTCACCCCGATCGAGACCTCGGCGGTGGAACGGCGCGAGATCCTGACCGCCAAGGGCATCGTCGAGAAGGAGATCTACGCCCTGTCCCGGCTGGCGGCCGGGGAGGGCGAGGACCCGTCGACCGACATGGCGCTGCATTTCGACCTGACGGTGCCGACTGCGCGCTACGTCGCCCAGAACTCGGCCCGGCTGACCTTCCCGTTCCGGCGCTACCAGATCCAGAAGGTCTGGCGCGGCGAGCGGCCGCAGGCCGGGCGGTTCCGCGAATTCTACCAAGCGGACATCGACGTCATCGGCAACGGCACGCTGGGCCTCTTGAACGACGCCGAGATCCCCTGCGTCATCAACGCCATCTTCGCCCGCATCGGCATCGGCGAATTCCTGATCCGCATCAACAACCGCAAGCTGCTGCAGGGCTATCTGCTCGACCAGGGGCTGACGGCCGAGGGTGTCGGCGCGGCGCTGAAGGTGATCGACGCGATCGAGAAGGTCAGCCGCGAGCGCACGTTGAACGACCTCACCACCCATGCCGGCATCGATGCGGCGACGGCGGAGCGGATCATCGCCCTGGTCACCCGGCCGGTGACGATCGACGATCTGCGCGCGATCGACGGCGGCGCGCTGTACCGCGAGGGGCTGGACGAACTCGGCCAGGTCGCCGACGGCCTCGCCGCCTTCCAGGTGCCGGCGCATCGCTGGCGCATCGACCTCGCCATCGTCCGCGGCCTCGATTACTACACCGGCACGGTCTACGAGACCCAGCTGGTGGCGAATCCGGAGGTCGGCAGCATCTGCTCCGGCGGCCGCTACGAGGATTTGGCCAGCAACTACACCAAGCAGAAGCTGCCGGGCGTCGGCATCTCGATCGGCGTCACCCGGCTGCTGTCGCGCCTGCTCGATGCCGGGCTGCTCAAGACCGGCGCCGCCACCCCGGCCAAGGTGCTGGTGACGGTGATGGATCGGGCCCAGCTGCCCTATTACCTCGGCCTGGCCACGGCCCTGCGCGCCGGCGACATCGCCACCGAGCTGTTCACCGAAGGCAAGAAGGTCGGCGACCAGCTGAAATACGCCGACAAGAAGGGCTTCCGCCTGGCCGTGATCGCCGGTGAGACCGAGATCGCCGTCGGGTCCGCGGTGCTGAAGAACCTCGCCACCGGCGAACAGGCGACCCACCCGCAGGCCGACCTGGTCGCGGCCGTGCAGGCGGCCCTGGCGGGGTAGCCATGGAACTGCCGGCCGCCCTGCGGAGCGCGGTCGACCGGGCGCTTGAAGGCGTCGCCCTGGCCGACCTCTCCGCGGCCGTGGCCCGGCTGTCGCAGCGCTACCGGGCGGAACTGCGCGACGGCCGGTTCCATGTCGATGGCGACCTCGCCGTCCGCGCCTATCTGGCGACCCGGCTGCCGGCGACCTATGCCGCGATCCGCGCCTGCCTCGACGCCGTCGCCGACCTCCGCCCGGATTTCGCGCCCGCCCGCCTGCTCGACGCCGGCGCCGGGCCGGGCACCGGGTTCTGGGCGGCGGCCGAGGCCTGGCCGGACCTCGCCGGCGCCACCCTGCTGGAGGGCAGCGCCGCCTTCCGCGACTGGGGCGTGCGACTGGCCGATGGCATCACCCTGCCGCCGGTCGATTGGCGCGCCGCCGACCTGGCCCGGGCGCTGCCGGATTTGCCGGCGCATGACCTCGTCATCCTGTCCTATGTGCTGGACGAGCTGGCGCCCGACCGCCGCGCCGCGCTGGTCGACGGGCTGTGGGCGGCCACCGCCGATGTGCTGCTGCTGGTCGAACCCGGCACCCCCGCCGGCTGGCGCCGCATCCTCGACGCCCGCAGCCGGCTGATCGAATCTGGCGGCCATGTCGTGGCGCCATGCCCGCATGACCGGGCCTGCCCGCTGGTCGAGCCCGACTGGTGCCATTTCGCCCAGCGCGTCGCCCGCTCCCGCATCCACCGCCAGGCCAAGGGCGGCGAGGTGCCGTGGGAGGACGAGAAATTCGCCTATGTCGCGGTGTCGCGCCGCCCGGGGGCGCCGATCGCCGGCCGTGTCATCACCCCGCCGCGCGGCGCCGGGTCGCGCATCGACCTCAGGCTGTGCACGCCGGACGGCGTGGCCGAGCGCATTGTGACCAAGCGCGACGGCGCCCTACTGAAGACGGCACGGCGGCTGAAATGGGGCGACGCGCTCGGCCCCGGCGCGTAGCCTGGGGTCGCCGCTGCGGTGACCGGCAGCGGAAAAGGACATTCATTTGCGCATCGCCATGCTGGCGCCGATCTCCTGGCGCACGCCGCCGCGCCATTACGGACCGTGGGAGCTGGTGACCAGCCTGCTGACCGAGGCGCTGGTGGCGCGCGGCATCGACGTCACGCTGTTCGCCACCCGCGACAGCCTGACGGAGGGCACGCTGGCCGGCGTTTGCCCGGCGCCCTATTCCGAAGACCCCAGCATCGACGCCAAGGTTTGGGAGATGCTGCACGTCGCCCATGTGTTCGAACGGGCGGGCGAGTTCGACCTGATCCACAACCAGGCCGATTTCGTGCCGCTGGCCTTCTCAAAGCTGGTAGCGACGCCTGTCGTGACCACGATCCACGGCTTCTCCTCCGACCGAATCCTGCCGGCGTTCAAGGCCTATCAGGACCGGGTGCATTACGTCGCCATCAGCGACGCCGACCGCAGCCCGGATCTGCGCTATGCCGCGACCATCCATCACGGCATTCCGCTGCAGGATTTGCCGTTCGATCCCAGGGGCAGCGACGATCTGCTGTTCTTCGGCCGCATCCATCCGGACAAGGGCGCGGCGGAGGCGATCGCCGCGGCCCGCCGGGCGGGGCGGCGGTTGGTGATGGCCGGCATCGTCCAGGACCAGGGCTATCACGACAGGGAGGTCGCGCCCGCGCTCGACGGCCGGTCCGTGGTCTATCGCGGCCCGCTGGGCGGGGCGGACCGCACCGGCGCGCTGGGCGCCGCGCGGGCCCTGCTGCACTTGGTCAAGTTCGACGAACCGTTCGGCCTGTCGGTGGTCGAGGCGCTGGCCTGCGGCACGCCGGTCATCGCCAGCAACCGCGGTTCGATGCCCGAGCTGATCGACCATGGCGTGACCGGCTTCCTGGTCGGCAGCGTCGACGAGGCGGTGGCCGCGATCGGCCGGATCGGCGAGATCGACCGCGCCGCCTGCCGTGCGGCTGTGGCTTCCCGCTTCACCGTCGACCACATGGCCGACCGCTACCTCGCGCTGTACCGGTCGATCCTGGGGTGAGCGGCAGACCGGAGGACTGTTGGGTTCGAAAGAGTGCGAACCCAACCTACGGGCTATGAACTCTTTTAACTGTCATTGCCGGGCTTGACCCGGCAATCCAGAAGATGTCGACAGTCTCTGGATGCCCGGATCAAGTCCGGGCATGACAGTCGTGGGGGATGGGGCCGGTTCTACCTCAGTCCGCCTCCACCACCGAGGCATGATTGCGCAGCTCGTCGATGAAGACGCGGCTGTTCTCGGTGTAGTCGATCGGCACGCTGACCAGGTGGACGCCGCCCTGGGTGAAGGCCTTCTCCAGCGTCGGCGCCAGCTCGTCCGCCGCGCCGATCTTCCAGCCGGTGGCGCCATAGGCCTGGGCGTAGGTCACGAAATCCGGGTTGCCGAAGGTCAGGCCCCAATCGGCAAAACCCTGGGCCTCCTGCTTCCAGCGGATCATGCCGTAGGCGTTGTCGACCAGGATCACCACGACCAGGTTCAGCTTCAGCCGGATCGCCGTTTCCAGCTCCTGCGAATTCATCATGAAGCCGCCGTCGCCGCACACCGCCAGCACCCGGCGGTCCGGGTGCAGCATCGCCGCCGCCATGGCCGAGGGCAGGCCGGCGCCCATGGTCGCCAGCGCGTTGTCCAGCAGGATGGTGTTGGCGACATGGGTGCGGTAGCTGCGGGCGAACCAGATCTTGTACATGCCGTTGTCGAGGGCGACGATGCCGTCATCCGGCATCACTTGGCGCACGTCGTGGACGATGCGCTGCGGCAGCAGCGGAAACTTGTCGCTCGTCCCGTCGGCCGAGACATGCTCCAGGATGCTGCGGCGCAGTCCGGCCACCGCCTCGGCCGCGGTCGGGTGCGTGCCGCCGGCGCTGTCGGCGATCCGGGTCAGGGCGTCGCCGATGTCGCCGACCACCTCATGGTCCGGGAAATACACCTCGGCGATGTCGGCCGGCAGATAGCCGACATGGATCACCTTCTGGCCCGCCTGCTCCATGATGAAGGGCGGCTTCTCGACCACGTCGTGGCCGATCGCCAGGATCAGGTCGGCCTTGGTCACGGCATCGTGCAGATAGTCGCCCTCGGACAGGGCGGCGGTGCCGATATACAGGCCGGAATTGCCGGTGACGGCGCCCTTGCCCATCTGGGTGTTGAAGAACGGGATGCCCATCCGGTGCACGAAGTCCGACAGGGCCGGGACCAGGTGGTGCCGGTTGCCGGCCGCGCCGATCATCACCAGCGGGCGCTTGGCATTGCGCAGCATCTCGGCCGCGGTGGCGACCGCCGCGTCGCTGGCGACAGGCACCTGCACCGGGTGCAGCGCCACCGGCTGCAGCCCCTCCGGCGCCGGGGCCGCGGCGATATCCTCCGGCAGCTCCAGATGCACCGGGCCCGGCCGCTCCTCCTGCGCGATGCGGAAGGCGTTGCGCACCAGGGTCGGGATGGCCGCGGTGCTGACGATCTGGCGCGAGAACTTGGTTAGCGGCCGCATGGTGGCGACGATGTCGACGATCTGGAACTGCGCCTGGCGGCTTTTCAGGATCGGCTTCTGGCCGGTGATCATCACCATCGGCATGGCGCCCAGCAGGGCATAGGCGGCGCCGGTGGTCAGGTTCAGGGCGCCGGGCCCCAGCGTGGTCAGGCAGACACCGGCCTTGCCGGTCAGCCGGCCATAGGTCGCGGCCATGAAGGCGGCCGATTGTTCGTGGCGGGTGACGACCAGCTGGATGCCGAAGCGGCGCAGCGATTCGACGATGTCGAGGTTCTCCTCGCCCGGCACGCCGAAGACGCGATCCACACCCTCATTGACCAGGGCGTCGACCAGCAGGTCGGATCCGGTCGGCTGCGCAGCCATGTCGTACCTCTTTCATAAAAGCGGAGCGATGTCGGTGTGAGGATAGGCCGGTCGGCGCGCCGATGACATGACCTCGCTGCAGGGCAGGGGGCCGTGATGCGCACGGGCGGCATGGCGAGGCTGGCCATCGCCACCTATGGTGGCCATTGGCCAGCATTGACCCCGCTTTGCCGAAGGTATTTCCTCCGCCCATGCAGGATGGGATCGCGATGCAAGACGGATTGCCGCCGGACTGGGACAGCAGGACGATCGCCGCCCGGCACCGGCCGGGGCTGGAGGCGCTGGCCCTCTGGCTGGTCGAAGCGACGCGGCAGCCGGCGTCGGTCAAATCCATGTTCCCCGGCTTCTGCCAGCGGGTGGTGGAAACCATCGTGCCGGTCTGGCGTGTCAATCTCGGGCTCGAGGTGCTGCACCCAGAGATCAGCGGCACCATGCTGGTCTGGACCGACGACAGTTTCGAGTTCCGCGAGCGGGAACGGCACCAGATCCTGCAGAGTCCGAGCTATCTCAACAGCCCGACCAAGATCGTCGACGACACCGAGCGGGCGTGGCGCCGGCGGCTCGATGTCGACACCCCCGGGATGCCGCTGATGGCGGAACTGCGCGACCTCGGCAGCACCGATTTCTTCATCACGCCGCTGCCCTTCCTCGACACCAGCCGCACCCGGGTGCTGTCCTTCGCCACGCGGCAGCCGGGTGGGTTCGACGATGACGACCTGACGGCGCTCGACACCGCCGCCCGGCTGTTCAGCCCTTATGCCGAACGCCAGGTGTGGAAGCGGATCGCGCTCGACCTGCTCGACACCTATGTCGGCGCCCGCACCAGCCAGCGCATCGTCGAAGGCCAGGTCGAACGCGGCCAGGTCGACTGGATCGAAGCGGCGATCTGGCTGGCCGACATGCGCGCCTTCACCCGGCGCAGCGAGGTCCATGCCATCCGCGACGTGGTGGCGATGCTGAACGACTGGTTCGGCGACATGGCCGTGGCGATCGAGGCTGAGGGCGGCGAGATCCTGAAATTCATCGGCGATGCCGTGCTGGCGATCTTCCCGGTGACGCCGGAGATCGACCGCGGCGCCGCCTGCGCCGCCGCCCTGGCCGCGGCGGAAGCCTTCTGCACCAGGGCCGACGCGGCCAATGCCGAACGCGGGCTGGTGGGGCCGGACGCAGTCGATTTCGGCGTCGGCCTGCATCTCGGCGAGATTGCCTACGGCAATATCGGTGCCGCCCGGCGGCTGGACTTCACCGTGATCGGCCCGGCGGTGAACCGCGCCAGCCGGCTGGAGGAGCTGACCAAGACCCTGCACCGCCGGGTGCTGGTGTCCGAACCCTTCCGCGACGCCTGCGGCCGGCCGCTGGTCGACCTTGGCCAACACGTGCTGCGCGACGTCGAAGGCACCCACCGGATTTTTGGGATCGGATAGAGCGGCACTGCTACGCCCAAGCCCTTTTTGGTGTCATTGCCCGGCTTGCCCTCGGATCAAGTCCAAGGGAGGCAGTCCAGGGGCCACGGAGAGCGCCCCCTGCCGCCCCTGGATGCCACGGTCAAGTCGTGGCATGACAATAGAGAGGGGTGGGTATCCAAACCTCTCGCATCCTTCCAGCCTCTCCCTCTTCAACAGCGACAGGGCCATCATGAAAGCCGTGGTCTTCGAACAGTTCGGCCAGATGCCGTCGGTGCAGACCGGGCCCGACCCGGCGCCGGCGCCGGGTGGCGTCGTGGTGAAGGTCGAGGCGACCGGGCTGTGCCGCAGCGACTGGCATGGCTGGATGGGGCACGATTCCGACATCGTGCTGCCGCATGTGCCGGGGCATGAGCTGGCCGGCACCATCGTCGCGGTCGGGCCGCAGGTCAGTCGCTGGCGCACCGGCCAGCGCGTCACCGTGCCCTTCGTGGCCGGCTGCGGCCATTGCCCGGAATGCGCCAGCGGCAACCAGCAGGTCTGCGAGCGGCAGTTCCAGCCCGGCTTCACCGCCTGGGGCTCCTTCGCCGAATATGTCGCGCTCGATTTCGCCGATACCAATCTGGTGGCACTGCCGGACGAGATCGATTCAGCGACGGCGGCCAGCCTGGGCTGCCGCTTCGCCACCTCGTTCCGCGCCATCGTCGACCAGGGGCGGACCAAGGCGGGCGACTGGGTCGCGGTGCATGGCTGCGGCGGTGTCGGCCTGTCGGCGATCATGATCGCCAGCGCCGTCGGCGCCAATGTCGTGGCGGTCGATTTGACGGAGCAGAAACTGGACCTTGCCCGGCAGCTCGGCGCGGTGGCGACGGTCAACGCCACCGACACCCCGGATGTCGCCGCCGCGATCCGCGACCTGACTGGCGGTGGGGGCCATGTCTCGGTCGACGCGCTCGGCCACCCCGCCACCTGCGTGAATTCGATCCGGTCCCTGCGCCGCCGCGGCCGCCACATCCAGGTCGGGCTGATGCTGGGCGACCACGCCCGGCCGCCAATGCCGATGGACCGGGTGATCGCCTATGAGCTGGAGATCCTGGGCAGCCACGGCATGCAGGCGTTCCGCTACCAGGCGATGCTCGACATGATCGGCACGGGCAAGCTGGCCCCGCAGCTTCTGATCGGCAGCCGCATCGGCCTCGACGACGCGCCGCTGGCCCTGACCCAGATGGACCGCTTCGACGGCACCGGCATCGCCGTCGTCACGCGGTTCTGAGGGCGGGCCTTTCGCGCGAAGGTCCTTTTTCCACTGTCATTGCCGGGCTTGACCCGGCAATCCAGAGAATGTCGACAGTCTCTGGATGCCCGGATCAAGTCCGGGCATGACAGCAAGGGTAGGCCGAGCCCAGTCCTTAAAGCTTCCCCGCGCCGAGGATCAGGCGCAGGCCGAGGCCGCCCATGACGGTGCCGGCGGCGCGGTCGAACCAGCGCTTCCAGCGCAGATAGGCGGCGCGCGGCCGGTCGGAGGAGAAGGCGAGGGCGACGATCGAGTACCAGCCGGCCTCGATCGTGAAGATCGCCGGCAGCAGCACCGCGAAGGTCCAGGCCGGCACATGCGCCGGCAGGAAGGCGGCGAAGATGCTGCCATAGACGATCGCCGTCTTCGGGTTGCTCAGCTGCGTCACCGCTGCCATGGTGAAGGACCGGCGGACGCTCCGCGGCCGGCCCTCCGCCGCCTGTGCCACCGTGATCGGCCTGGCCGCGGTGCGCCACAGGCCGATGGCGAGCCACAGGAGGTACAGCCCGCCCAGCACCTTCAGCGTCATGAACAGCCATTCGACCTGGGACAGCAGGGCCTGCAGGCCGAACAGCCCGAGCCCGCCATAGACCAGGCCGCCGACGCCCATGCCCAGCGCCGCGGACACGCCGTCGCGGCGCGACAGGGCGATGGCGGTGCGGGTGACGAAGACGAAGCTGGGACCCGGGCTGGCGGCGCCGATGACGATGGCGCCGAGGATGCTGAGCAGGGGGACGGTGATGTCCATGATGTCTCTCCGGAGCTGCCGGCCTCAGGCCGCGCTTTCGATCTCTTCGCCGGCACCGTGATCGGTGTGCAGGCAATGGGCGTGGCTGTGGTCTGCCAGCACTTCGATCACCCGGCAATGGCCGATGGTGCCGTGCCTGCATTGCTCGACCATGCGCTCCAGCTCGATCTTCAGCGCCTCCAGCCGGGCGATGCGGTTCTGCACCTCCACCAGCTGCTCCTGCGCGATGCGGTCGGCGGTGGCGCAAGGCTGGTGCGGGTCGTCGGCCAGGGTCAGCAGCTGGCGGATGGCGTCCAGCGGGAAGCCCAGCTCGCGGCTGTGGCGGATGAAGGCCAGGCGGTCGCTGTGGGCCGGACCGTAGATGCGCTGGTTGCCCAGCGTCCGCGCCGCCTCCGGCATCAGCCCGATCTGCTCGTAATAGCGGATGGTCTGGACCTTGCAGCCGGTGCGGCGGGCCAGCTCGCCGATCGGCACGGCGTCTCCACGCGCGGACATGAATTTTCCTCTTGAAGCTCTAGTCGCTGTAGCTCCCATCTTCCCCTGCGACGGTGATTTCGGCAAGGGAGTGCGTCGCCATGGCGATGTCAGCCACGAAGGACGGACAGAAGGCAGACGGCCGGAAGGCGGGCGGGCAGACGCTGCGCTACCGCGTCGACGGCATGGATTGCCCGAGCTGCGTCGGCAAGCTGGAGACGGCGCTGGGCCGGATCCAGGGTGTCAGCGGCGTCGAGGTGAACTTCGCCACCGGCCTGCTGGCCTTCGGCGCGGACGGGTCCGCCGCCGATGGCCATGCGGTGCAAGACAAGATCCGCGCCCTCGGCTTCACCCCGACCGCGATCGACGACACCGCCAAGGCGCCGGCCGCGGCCGAGGCCAAGTCGTGGTGGCAGGAACGCAAGGCCCGGCTGGTCGGCTTCACCGGCCTGCTGCTGGCCGCCGCCTTCGTCGCCTCCACCATGTTTCCGGCCGAGGCCGAATGGGCCTATGTCGCGGCGGCGCTGATCGGGCTGGTGCCGGTGGTCCGCCGCGCCGCCACGCTGGTCCGCTCCGGCTCGCCCTTCAGCATCGAAACGCTGATGGCGGTCGCCGCCATCGGCGCGATCGCCATCGGTGCTGCCTCGGAAGCCGCCGTCGTGGTGTTCCTGTTCGCCGTCGGCGAGCTGCTGGAGACGGTGGCCGCCGGCCGCGCCCGGCAGGGCATCAAGGCGCTGGTGTCGCTGGTGCCGCGCACGGCCCAGCGGGAGAGCAATGGCGTGCTCGCCGCCGTGCCGGTCGACGACCTCCGCATCGGCGACATCGTGCTGGTGCGCCCGGGCGACCGGGTGCCGGCCGACGGCACCATCACCGACGGCGCCTCCGACCTCGACGAATCCCCGATCACCGGCGAATCCGTGCCCGTGGCCAAGGCGGCGGGCGATGCAGCCTATGCCGGCAGCATCAATGCCGGCGGCGTGCTGCGGCTGCAGGTGACGCGCGGCGCGGCGGACAACACCATCGCCCGCATCATCCACATGGTCGAGGCGGCGCAGTCCAGCAAGGCGCCGACCGCCCGCTTCATCGACCGGTTCAGCGCCTGGTACACCCCGGCGGCGATGGCGGTGGCGGCGCTGGTCATTCTGGTGCCGCCGCTGGCCTTCGGCGGCGACTGGTCGGTCTGGGCCTATCGCGGCCTGTCGCTGCTGCTGATCGCCTGCCCCTGCGCCCAGGTGCAGTCGACCCCTGCCGCCATCGCCTCGGCCATCGCCGCCGGCACCCGCCGCGGCCTGCTGATCAAGGGCGGTGCGGCGCTGGAGATGCTGGGCAAGGTCAAAGCCGTGGCCTTCGACAAGACCGGCACGCTGACCCGCGGCCGGCCCGAGGTGACCGACATCGTCGCCCTGGACGGCACCGAAACCGATCTGCTCGCCCAGGCCGCCGCGGTCGAATCCGGCTCCAGCCATCCGCTGGCCCGCGCCATCCTCGACGCCGCTGCGGTGCGGGGCCTGGCCGTGCCTGTGGTGACCGAGGCCGGCGCCGTGCCGGGCAAGGCGGTGCTGGGCCGGGTCGGCGGCGCGCTGCTGGCGGTGGGGTCGCCGCGCTATGCCGCCGAGCGCGGGCCGCTGCCGGTCGACCTGGCCGGGCGCATCGCCGCGTTGGAAGGACAGGGCAAGACCGTCGTGGTGCTGCTGGCCGCCGGCCGGCCGCGCGGCGTAATCGCTTTGCGTGACGAGCCGCGCGAGGATGCGATGGCGGCCATCGCGGCGCTGCGCCGGGCTGGCGTGCGCCCGGTGATGCTGACCGGCGACAACCGCCGCACCGGCGACGCCATCGCCAGCGCGCTCGGCATCGCGGTCGAGGCCGAGCTGCTGCCGGACGACAAGCTGGCGGCGATCGGCCGGCTGAAATCGGCCGGGCCGGTGGCGATGGTCGGTGACGGCATCAACGACGCCCCGGCGCTGGCCGCCGCCTCGGTCGGCATCGCCATGGGTGGCGGCACCGACGTGGCGCTGGAAACGGCGGATGCGGCGCTGCTGAACAACCGCGTCACCGGCGTGGCCGAGCTGATCGGCCTGTCGCGCGCCACCCTGGCCAACATCCACCAGAACATCGCCTTCGCCCTCGGGCTGAAGGGGCTGTTCCTGATGACCACGGTGCTGGGCGCGACCTCGCTGTGGATGGCGATCCTGGCCGACACCGGCGCCACCGTGCTGGTGACGCTGAACGCACTCCGGCTGCTGCGCCTGCTGCCGGCGGTGAAGGGTGCCGTGGTGAAGGCGGAGCATGCCCACGATCATGCGCACGGCCATGACCATGGCCACGATCACGCCCATGGGCACGATCACGCCCCGGCGCCGGTCGCGGCCGCCGAGGCGGATGATTGCTGCGCCCATGGCGCCTGCAAGCCGGCCACCCGTGCCGCCGTGCCGGCCGGCGACAGCGTGGCCTGCCGCGTCTGCCGCGCCGTGAACCAGGCCGCCGCCCGCTTCTGCAACCAATGCGGCCAGGCGATCCAGCCGGGCTGAGACCTTACTGCGCCGCGGCCGGCGGGCCGGCGCCATCGGTCTCGGCCGAGGACGGCACCGGGTCGCGGACGATGATGACGTAGCCGACCGCCGCGACCAGGGCGACGGCGGCGCCGACCAGCAGGGCGGCGGTGAACGACCCGGTGCCCTGCAGGATGAAGCCGGTCACCATCGGCGCCAGGGCACCGCCGATATAGCCGCCGAAATTCTGCACGGCGCCGAGCGAGGCGGTGCAATGCGCCGGCGCCGCCACCGGCGCCATCGCCCAGGCCGAGGTCGAGGCGATGTAGAGCAGGAACAGCGAGATCGAGATGGCGATGACGGCGACGGTGATGCTGGGCGTCAGCGCCGCCAGGGTGGTGAAGCCCGCGGTCGCCACCATCGCCCCGGCCATCGGGTATTTGCGGGAGTTCATCGGCGACATGCCGCGCGTCACCAGCCAGTCGTTCAGCCGGCCGCCCAGGATGCTGCCGACCACGCCGAACAGGAACGGGATGGCCGCGACGATGCCGGTGTTGGCGATGCTCAAATGCCGGTCCTGCTCCAGGTACACCGGCAGCCAGGAGTTGTAGACCCAGGTGACGTAGATCACGCCGAAGAAGCCGAAGATCATGCCCCAGGTGGTGCGGAAGCCGAACAGCCGCTTCCACTCCACCCAGGTGACGCTGGCGCCCTGCGGGGCGGTGTCGCCCTCGGTCAAATACTGCCGCTCCTCCTCGGTCAGCGCCACCTCGCTCGGGTTGCGGTGCAGCGCGTAGAACGCGACGGCGACGATCAGGCCGAAGATGCCCATGATCGCGAACATCCAGCGCCAGCCGAAGGTCAGCATCAGGAAGGTCAGGATCGGCGCCGACAGCGCGGTGCCGAGGGTGGAGGAACAGTTCCAGATCCCGGTGGCGGTGCCGCGCAGCCGCACGTTGAACCAGTCGCGCACGATGCGGGCGCTGGTCGGGAATTGCGGCGCCTCGCCCAGGCCCAGCACCATGCGGATGCCGAAGAACTGGGTGAAGTTCTGCACCAGGCCGCCGCCCACCTGGGCCAGCGACCACAGCCCCAGGCTCAGCGCCAGCATCAGCCGCGGCCCCAGCCGGTCGACCAGCGCCCCGGCCGGCAGCTGGGCGAAGGCATAGGCCCACAGGAAGGCGGACAGCAGCAGCCCCATCTCGGCGGGCGAGAAGCCCAGATCATGGCTGATCAGGGGGTTGGCGACGGCCAGCGTCGCCCGGTCGATGTAGTTGACGACACCGCTGAGCACCAGCAGCGCCAGCGCGGTGTATTGGACGGTCTTGGTGCGGGCCGATCTCGGGAGAGCCGCCATGCCTCGTTTCCTCCGCCATCGTCTTTGCGACTGTTGAGTCGAAGCTTGGGACGGGAAAAAACGAATTGCCAGACAAATCGATGGGGCTGGGGTCCTAGGGGAGGGCGTGGGTACAAGCGTTGCACACCGATTGCCGTGGATGTCAAACCGGGTGCTGGTGACGCTGAAACGCCCGGATGCCGGAGCCGAAGCCGGCGGCGATGGCGACCGGGATCAGGGGAGGTCATTCAAATGGCCGGACAGTCACGCCCAAATCCGACATGATGCTGTCGAATTCCCCTCCGATATTCCGTTTCGGTATTTTTGACGGGCCCAGCCAGGAGATTTCAGATGGTCGCTGTCAACACCTCATCATTGTTTTCGTTCAGCGGGGACATTCCGACGAGTCAATATGCGGATGTCGAAATAACGTCGAGTGGATTGATTGGAGTTTCCGAGGATACATCGCGAAGTATTTATATATTTGATAAAGATGGGAATGCAATTTTTGAAAGATTAGGTTCTGAAGATCCTGATTTTGAACATGGACTCACATATTCGAATCTAAGCTTTTCAGACGGAGGAAGATATATTTCCTATTTTTCGAGACTATACATAAATACACTAGACGACCATAGAGAACAATTGGATGTTAATATCTTTGATACACTAACTGGAGAAAATAAAGTCATATTTTTTGACCAAATTGGAGCGGTGGGGGTGTTCGAGAATATCTGGACAACCACACACTTGTCGAGCGATGGAACTTCTTTGTTGGCCTGTAGCGACTCCGATGTGTTCGATGGCTTTGTACCCGGACGCTATGACATCTATCTGCAGGATTTAAGACTGGGCACGCTTGCCCGAATCTCGGTGGACAGTAACGAGCATGCCGCCAATGCATCGTCCTTTCTGAGCGATCAAACGGAAGACAATCGCTTTGCCCTGTTCGAAAGCAAGGCGACCAACCTGGTGGCCGGGGACACGAACGGCGTTTCCGATCTGTTCCTCCGCGACGTCACGCTGGGCACGACAATCAGGATTTCCGTGGCCACCGGCGGTGGCCAGGCCAATGGCGCATCATCATCCGGCTTGATATCGGATGATGGCCGCTTCGTCGCCTTCGAAAGCCTTGCCACCAACCTTGTGTCGGGCGACGCCAACGGCGCCATGGACATCTTTCTGCGCGACACGGCGCTGGGGACGACAACCCTGGTGTCGGTCGCCATGAATGGAGGGGCGGGGAACGGCCAGTCGACCATTCTCGGGATGTCCGGCGAGGGGCGTTTCGTCACGTTCCTGAGCGATGCGAGCAATCTGGTCGCCGGCGACAGCAACGGAGCCGGTGACCTCTTCCTGCGGGATACGGTGCTGGGCACGACGACCCTGATATCGGTCGCCGCGGATGGCGGGCCGGCGAATGGCGGGTCGTCCAACGCTTCGACCTCGGCCGACGGACGCTACATCGTCTTCCAGAGCGATGCCAGCAACCTGGTCGCCGGCGACACCAACGGGCACACCGATATCTTCCTGCGCGACACCTGGACCGGCGGGACCATCCGGCTGTCCGTGGCAACAGACGGGAGCGAGGGGAACGGGAACTCGCGGAATCCGACGATCAGCCCCGATGGCCTGACCGTCACCTTCTACAGCGATGCATCCAATTTGGTGCCGGGCGACACGAACGGTCAGACCAACTTCTTCAAGATTTCGCTGGTCGCGACCCAAGGGGCCGATTTGCTGTTCGGGTCCTCCGGAGCGGACGTCTTGCAGGGCGCCGGCGGCGACGACATCTTGATCGGCGGCGCCGGAGCGGATCGGCTGGAGGGCAATGGTGGTATCGATACCGCCAACTACGACACCAGCACCGCCGCCGTGACTGTCAATCTCTGGCCTGGTGTCGGGACCGGCGGCGACGCCCAGGCGACACGCTGATCGGCATCGAGAACCTGACCGGCTCGGCCTTCGACGACACGCTGAACGGTGACAACAATGCCAATGTCCTGATCGGCGGCGGCGGGAACGATCAGCTCTTCGGCAGTGGCGGCGACGATGTGCTCCAGGGCGGGGCCGGAGCCGACACGCTGGATGGTGGGGTCGGCAACGATACCGCCAGCTATGCCGGCAGCAGCGCCGCGGTGACGGTCAGCCTGACCAGCCACACCGGCAGCGGCGACGATGCGCAGGGCGACACGCTGACCGGGATCGAGAATTTGATCGGCTCGGCGTTCAACGACTATCTCTATGGCGATGCCGGGGCCAACCGGCTGATCGGCGGTGCCGGGGCCGACTACTTGGATGGCCGCGACGGCATCGACATCGCGGATTATTCAGCCTCTTCCGCCGGGGTCACGGCCAGCCTGACCGGCACCAGCCATGGCGGCGATGCCGAGGGCGACCGGCTGGTCAACATCGAGAACATCACCGGCTCGGCCTTCGCCGACAGCCTGACCGGCGATGCCGGCGCTAACAGCCTGTGGGGCGGTGCCGGCGGCGATGTCCTCCGCGGCGGCGCCGGGGCAGACCATCTCGACGGCGGCGCCGGCAACGACACCATCAGCTATTCCGAAAGCAGCGTCGCGGTCACCATCAACCTCGCCACCGGCGCGGCGACCGGCGGCAACGCCCAGGGCGACGTCTTTGTCAGCATCGAGAACGTCAATGGCAGCCTCGGCAGCGACAGCCTGACCGGGGATGCCGGTGCCAACATCCTGCAGGGCCTGGCCGGCAACGACACCCTCCGCGGCGGGGCCGGCGCCGACCGGCTGATCGGCGGCGACGGCATCGACACTGTCACCTACACCGACAGCTTAGCCGGCGTGACCGTCAGCCTGACCAGCCGGGCCGGGTCGGGCGGCGATGCCCAGGGCGACTACATCGAGGCCGAGAATGTCAACGGCTCGAACTTCAGCGACGGGCTGTACGGCGACGCCGGGGCCAATGTGCTGAACGGCTGGGCCGGCAAGGACGTGTTGCAGGGCGGCGGCGGGGCCGATCGCTTCGTGTTCTCCGCCGCCAGCCACACCGCCGCCGGCGCCAATGCCGACCGCATCACCGACTTCAGCCACGCCCAGGGCGACCGCATCGACCTGTCGGCGATCGACGCCCGCAGCAACGCCGCCGGCGACCAAGCCTTCCACTTCATCGGCAGCGCCGCCTACAGCTTCACCGCCGGCGAGTTGCACTACGCCTTCTCCGGCAGCACCACGATCATCGGCGGCGACATCAACGGCGACGGCGTCTCCGACTTCAACATTGTCCTCACCGGCAACATCGCCCTCGTCGCCGCAGACTTCGTGCTGTGAGAGCCATATGTCCATGGTGGTGACGGGGCGATTGCGGTGACTCTCGCTCTGCCATCCACACGGCGTCCCTGGGCGCGATCCGCGATCCGCGACCGCGACGCCGCCGCCACACGGGAATTCGAACTCGCCTCCGACCGGCTCTGCCGCGGCCCGCGCCACGGAGAAGACGGAGCGCCGCAACACGGTGGCGCGCGTGGTCGCCCACTCGATCTGCGCCGACCAGAACCTCGACTTCCGGACCGCCGCCCATCTCGCCCACGGGATGTGGGAGCAGCTGGCGGAGAGGGAGATCGACGAGGCCAAGGCGCGCAAGCCGCCCCGGCGCTATGCCAACGAGGGCTACCTGCCGGACGAAGCGGACGATGTCGACGAGTGGGCCCCATGAGGGCCCGGACAAGGGCCGCTACTGGTATCGCAAGCGCAGCCGGAAATTCCCGGACATCATCACCGGCTGGTATGACATGGCCAGCGGTGGCGACACCGACCCGATCGAAGGCCTGCCCTGGAACCTGCCGCCCGATCCGGGGTGAGTGCAGCCTCCCCCAACCTGTCATGCCCGGACTTGATCCGGGCATCCAGAGACTGCCGACATTCTCTGGATTGCCGGGTCAAGCCCGGCAATGACAGATGGAGGGGGGTGATTTCGCCCGACCACCGGAACCTGGATGGTTTCGCCTCTACCGCCCCGCGGAAGGGGCCGGAGGCGCTTGTGCAAAAGGTCTCTCCGCACCCCCGAAGTCGTCATTCCCGCGAAAGCGGGAATCTCTTGCAGATCGAACCGCTGAGAGATCCCCGCTTTCGCGGGGATGACGAATTGAGGGGTCTGAGCAGATTGCCACGCGGGGTGGACTCTGCCCCAGCCCCCATCCCTCAATCCAACCCGTCGAACGGCGCCCGCCAAGCGTCGATCCGGTTCAGGCGGTCGTGCCAGGCCAGGATGTGGCGGAAGCCGCCGACCGGCAGCAGGGCCGGTTCGGCGAAGGGCAGGGCGGATGCCACCCGGAAATCGGCATAGGTCGGGCGGTCGCCGACCAGCCAGGTGCTGTCGGCCAGGATGTCGTCGAGAATCCCGGCATAGCGCCGGAAGCCAGACTCGGCCTCGGCCAGCGCCGCCGCATCGGCCGGCCGATCCATGAACTGCGGCCGGATGATGTTCTCGAAATAGAAGGTGCCGCCGGCCGGGATGAAGTGATGGGCGCTCCAGCTCGCCCACATCGTCACCTCCGCCTGGCGGTCGGCCGGCCAGAAGCCGGGGTCGCACAGGGCCGCCAGCCGGCAGGCGATGGCATCCGTCTCCCACAGGGTGCGGTCGGCCTCGACCAGCACCGGCACCAGGGTGTTCGGGTTGATCGCCCGGAAGGCCTCCTTGTCCGATCCCATCGGGCTGGTGCGGATGTAGTCGACCGGGGCGTCCAGGTGGCGGGCCACCGCGACGGCGACCCGGGGATTGAGGTTGCGGGAGTAGTACAGCTTCATGATGCGGCCTCGCTGTCCTGCATGGGGAATGCAAATGGTCGACGGTGTGCGGCGAAATCGACAGCCTCGGGAAAAAAATCGGCATGGCTTGACAGCCCGGGTCCGCTCGCGCTCTGATCGCGATGTTCCGAGGGGAGCTCCGGTAAGGGGCTGAGACACCACACCGTCTGCGACGTGGGAACCCTTCGAACCTGATCCGGGTCGTGCCGGCGTAGGGAATGGAACCACATGCGCGCTCAGCCGCTATTTTTCCAGATTTCCGTCCATGGCACGGCCTCGCCCATCGTGATCGAGGAGGCCGTCGATGCCCAAGGATGTCATCCCAACCACCGTCACCACAGGCGCCATGCCGGGGTCGCGCAAGGTCCATGTGCCGGGCGAACGGCACCCCGACCTGCGCGTCGCCATGCGCGAGATCGTGCTGGCGCCCGAAGCCGGCGAGCCGCCGGTCCGCGTCTATGATTCGTCCGGCCCCTACACCGACCCGGCCGCGCTGATCGATATCGGCGCCGGCCTGCCGTCGATCCGCGCCGGCTGGATCGCCGCCCGCGGCGATGTCGAGGCCTATGACGGCCGCGTTGTGCGGCCGGAGGATGACGGGCGGCGCGAGGGCGAGGCCGCCAACCTGTTCGAGTTCCACCGCGGCGAACGGCGCACGCTGCGGGCCAAGGGCGGCACCGCGGTGACGCAGATGGCCTATGCCCGCGCCGGCATCGTCACGCCCGAGATGGAGTATGTCGCGATCCGCGAGAATCTCGGCCGCGAGAAGCTGGCCGAGGCGGCGGCGCAGGATGGCGAGAGCTTCGGCGCCGCGATCCCGGACTATGTCACGCCGGAATTCGTGCGCGACGAGATCGCCCGCGGCCGCGCCATCATCCCCAGCAACATCAACCACCCGGAATCCGAGCCGATGATCATCGGCCGAAACTTCCTGGTGAAGATCAACGCCAACATCGGCAACTCCGCCGTCACCTCCTCGATCGCGGAGGAGGTGGAGAAGATGGTGTGGGCGATCCGCTGGGGCGCCGACAACGTCATGGATTTGTCGACCGGCCGCAACATCCACACCACGCGGGAATGGATCCTGCGCAACTCCCCGGTGCCGATCGGCACCGTGCCGATCTACCAGGCGCTGGAGAAGGTCAACGGCGTGGCCGAGGACCTGACCTGGGAGATCTTCCGCGACACGCTGATCGAGCAGGCGGAGCAGGGGGTTGACTACTTCACCATCCATGCCGGGGTGCGGCTGGCCTATATCCCGCTGACGGCGAAGCGGGTCACCGGCATCGTCAGCCGCGGCGGCTCGATCATGGCGAAGTGGTGCCTGTCGCATCACCGCGAGAGCTTCCTGTACACCCATTTCCGCGAGATCTGCGCGATCATGCGGGCCTATGACGTCGCCTTCTCGCTCGGCGATGGCCTGCGCCCAGGCTCGATCGCCGACGCCAACGACGCCGCCCAGTTCGCCGAGCTGGACACGCTGGGCGAGCTGACCCAGATCGCGTGGGAGCACGACGTCCAGGTCATGATCGAAGGCCCCGGCCATGTGCCGATGCACAAGATCAAGGCCAACATGGACAAGCAGCTGGCCGTCTGCGGCGAAGCGCCGTTCT
>NZ_JBYRFX010000107.1:0-3248 GCF_057815775.1 Inquilinus sp. | reverse complement strand
CTCCTTGATCTGCCGCTCCAGACCCAGCCGCTCCCGCAGCTTCGTCGTGATCGCGTCGATGACGGCCGGATCATCGCCCCGGCCGAGATCACGCGCGACGCCGGCCGCCCGGCTTGACACCGTCGCCTCCTCCACCGCGCGGGTGTAGTCCCGCACGCCGGTGGGAAGCGCGCGCCAGGCTGCCAGCGATGCCTCCAGGTCGCGGTTGTCCTGGTCCAGCTTGGCCAGGCGCTCCCGGCGCTCGGTCTCGGCGTTCAGCGTCGCCGTCGCCCGGCCGGCTTCCTGCGCCAGCTCCGCCGCTGCGCGGAGTTGGGCGTTCTGGGATTTGAGGCCATCGGCCAGCGACAACGCCTTCTCGCCGGTCGCGCCCTGCGCCTCCTGATACGCCTTGAATATCTTCTCGGCGGCGCTGGTGGAATCGGCCGTCAGCTTCTGTTCGGCCCGGAAACGTGCCAGGCCGGCCAAGCCGCCGTCCGACAGCGCCGTCGCGGCGCCGCCGGCGGCGGACTGCTGTGGTGCCGCGGCCGTCGCAATCCCGCGCCGCACCGCAGGATCATTGCCGGTGGCGCGGTTCATCAAGTCGCGCTGTTCGCGCAGCGCCTGGTTGAAATCGGCGGCCCCGCTGGCGGCGGCCCGCTGGCGCTTCTCGGTCTCGGAGAGGACCAGGTTGGCGTTGGTGAGGCGGTTCTCTTCCTCGGCCAGTGCCGAACGCTGATCCAGCAGCGCCGTGGTGAACACGTCAATGCGGTGGACCACGCCGCCGGCCCCAAGCGCTTCGGCCTGGCTGCGCATCCGGTTCAACTGGTCGACCGTGGCGTCCAGGTCGGCGACCGTCCGCGGCGTCGAGCGCTCGATGTCGTTGGCGAACGCTGTGAATTGCTGCCCGGCCTCATTGCCGAACAGCCGGTCCAGCAGCGAGCCGCCGGCGGAGACACTGGCCTTGCCTGCCGCGCCGGCGATGCTCGACCGAATGGTGTCGATCGCCCGGGCCGCGTTCTGGGCGCTCTGCCGCGCTGCGGCTTCGGTGGCACCCAGCATATCGGCGCCGAGCCTGGTCACCGACCTGCTGGCATCGTCGGCCGCCCGCGGAATGAAATCGATCGACTTGGCGGCAAGCTCCATGGCGCGCGAGTAGGACGCAGCAGACCGCTCGCCGGCATCCTGTGTTCCTGCCAGCAGCGTGACGCCCGCCACTGCGGCCATGGCCGCAACGCCTGGCCAGCCACCGGCCAAAGACAGCACGCGGGACGCGCCTCCGGCGACAAGGGCTCCTGCACCACGCCGAGCCTGGGCCGCAGCATTGGCCGTGGTGGCGACTGTGTTTGCCTCGGCAGCGCTCGACGCCGCGATGTCGGCAACTCGCAACTCGGCGAGCGCTGCAGTGGAGGCTCCGATCGCAGCGCGACGCTGCAGAGCAGCACGTGCCGCCGCGACGTCGGCCGTTGCGTGCTGATAGGCGGCCTGGGTCGCCGCAACGTTAGCCTGCGTTGCCGCCGCCGCCGCCGCCGCCGCTCGCTGCTCCAGCAAGCTAACGATGGTGCTCCGAATTCCCAAAGCGAGCCGCACCAAACCGCCGACCGCAAGAGCTGCCACGGCTGCTCCGACGATCTCGAAATTACCACCAAGCGCGATCAGGGTATTTGCCAGCAGGGCACTGGCGCCGGTGGCCTCGCCGGCTTGTCCGACCCAGCGCTCCGCGCCGTTCATCAGGACGGTCCAGCCTTCACCGATGGCCGCCTGCAAGCGGTTGTACTCGGTGTCGATCGCCTCCGCCTGTGACAGCAGCGCCTTGACCACCGTCTCGGCCGACAACTGGCCGTCATTGGCCAAGGCCCGCAGCTCGCCGCGAGTCTTGCCCAGTGCCTCTGCCAGGGCCTGCGCCAAGCGCGGTGCCTGTTCCATCACCGAGTTGAATTCTTCACCACGGAGGACACCGGACTGGATGCCCTGCAGCAGCTGGATTACCGCAGCATCCGACGATGCCTGCGATCCGCCCGAGATCCGGAAGCCCTGGTTGATCGTGCGGGTGACCGAGAGCAAAGAGCCCTCGGACAGCTTCAGGGTCTGGGCAGCCCGCGCGATGCCGGCATAGAGGTCCGCAGTCGAGCCGATCGCACTGCGGGTTTCCTGCGCCAGACCGAAGACAGCCAGGCGCAGGCGGCCGACATCGTTTTCGTTGGCGGCGACCAACTTTATCCGGTTGCCGACCATGGTCCAGCCGTCGGCCATCTGGGTAAGCTGCTGGACCGTGATGCCGATGCCGAGCGCCGCCAGCATGCCCTTGAGGCCGCCGAACGAGCCCGTCAGCGCGGTGACGACGCCATTGCTGTTCGCGGCCTGGCGCTCCAAGGCGGCGACGTCGCCAGCGGCCTCCCGCGCTGCAGCGCCGAGCTGGCGGACGCCGGCCGCCGATGCCTGAGCCTGGGCACCGAACGAAGACGCTCCGCCGGCTGCGGTCCGCGATGCGGCGCCCAGGTCGCGAACCTGCCGGCCGGCGGCACCCGATTTCTGCCCGAGGTCGCCGGCGTCGTTGGCAGCGGCTGCCGCCTGCCGCGCCATGATAGAGGCCGCGGCGCCGGCCTCCCGCTCGGCCGACGCCAGGGCCTTGGCATCGCCGGCCGCGTCCTGGGCCGCGTCGCCGATGTCGTCGATCGCCGCCGCGGCGCTGTTCGCCGGCACCGCCTTGCCGATGCCCGCGACCGTCTGCGAGAAGTCGCGCACGCGCTTTTCAGCGGCGTCGGCCTCCACATCGATCCGCATGGCGATCTTCAAGGTCATCGGCGGTTCAGCTCCTCAATCGCCGCGCCCTCCATGATCCGGAGCGCGGCCCAAAGTTCGGGGGTGATCTCAATGCTGGCGCCTTCGAGGCCGGCCATGGCGGCGGTGTAGTCCAGCCCGATGTAGAAGAGCCGGCCGGCGGCCATGCCGCCGGAGACCGAGCCGGTCTTCCATTGGGTGCAGACCTGGCCCCAGGCCATGACCGCATCCCAGTTCTCGGGCCAGATGCCGAGATCGTTGCTGCTGGAGTGGAGACCGAGGCGTCGTCTCGCCTCGGCGATGTCGTCTTGGCTGGCGCCGAAGCGCCGGAGGTCTTTGATGGCCTCTGGCTCGCCCTCGGCGCCGCCGGGTCGGCCGCCCGCCCATCGACGCGCGGCCTCGGTCAGTTTCCCTTTCGGGCCGCCGTGATTCCGTCGAAATACGTGTCGATCAGGCCGCGTCGCGCGATCGGATGATTGAGCACCTGGTCG
>NZ_JBYRFX010000106.1:0-12508 GCF_057815775.1 Inquilinus sp. | reverse complement strand
TTCACGCCGCCGAGCACCGGCACGCCGGCGATCTCGTCGATGAAGCGGATGCAGCGGGTGCACTGGATGCACCGGGTCATGAAGGTCTCGATCAGCGGCCCGAGATACTTGTCGGTGACCGCGCGCTTGCCTTCGGTGTAGCGGCCGCGGTCGAAGCCGTAGGCCACGGCCTGGTCCTGCAAGTCGCACTCGCCGCCCTGGTCGCAGATCGGGCAGTCGAGCGGATGGTTGATCAGCAGGAACTCCATGATGCCGCGGCGGGCATCGCGGACCAGATCGGTGTTGGTCTTGATCACCATGCCGTCGCCGGCCGGCATCGCGCAGGACGCGATCGGCTTCGGTGACTTCTCCATCTCGACCAGACACATGCGGCAGTTCGCCGGCACCGAGAGCTTGTCGTGAAAGCAGAAGCGCGGCACTTCGATGCCGAGGCGCTCGCAGGCCTGCAGCACCGATGTGCCCGGCTCGACCTCGATCTCGACCCCGTCAATCGTCAGCTTGGGCATCGGTGCGTTCCTATTCCGCAGCTTCGCGGCGATGGGCACGGTCGCGGTGGTCGCGGATCCGCTCTTCCATCTCATCGCGGAAATGCCGGATCAGCGCCTGGACCGGCCAGGCCGCCGCGTCGCCCAGGGCGCAGATGCTGCGGCCGTCGATCTGCTTGGTGACCTGGAGCAGCATGTCGATCTCGTCCGACCGCGCGTTGCCGGTGACCATGCGCTGCATGATCCGGTACATCCAGCCGGTGCCCTCGCGGCACGGGGTACACTGGCCGCAGCTCTCATGCATGTAGAAGCGCGACAGGCGGGCCACCGCGTAAATCACGTCGGTCGACTTGTCCATGACGATCAGGCCAGCCGTGCCGAGCGCCGACTTGGCCTCGCGCAGCGCGTCGAAATCCATCAGGACGGTGTCGCAGACATCCTTCGGCAGGATCGGGGCGGAGGAGCCGCCGGGGATCACCGCCTTCAGGTTGTCCCAGCCGCCGCGCACGCCGCCGCCGTGGCGCTCGATCAGCTCCCGCATCGGGATGCCGAGCTCTTCCTCGACATTGCAGGGCTGGTTCACATGGCCGGAGATGCAGAACAGCTTGGTGCCCTGGTTCTTCGGCCGGCCGATGCCGGCGAACCAGGCGCCGCCCCGGCGCAGGATCTCGCCGACGACGGCGATGGTCTCGACATTGTTGACCGTGGTCGGGCAGCCATAGAGGCCCGCGCCCGCCGGGAAGGGCGGCTTGTTGCGCGGCTGGCCCTTCTTGCCCTCCAGGCTCTCCAGCAGCGCCGTCTCCTCGCCGCAGATATAGGCGCCCGCGCCGCGATGCAAATAGAGGTCGAAGTCCCAGCCGGTGCCGGCCGCGTTCTTGCCGAGCAGGCCTGCGTCATAGGCCTGGTCGATGGCGACCTGCATGTTCGAGGCTTCGCCGTAGAACTCGCCCCGGATGTAGATGTAGCAGGCGTGCGCACCCATGGCGAAGGAGGCCAGCAGCGCGCCTTCGATCAGCCGGTGCGGGTCGAAGCGCAGGATCTCGCGGTCCTTGCAGGTGCCCGGCTCCGACTCGTCCGCGTTGATGACGAGGTAGCTCGGGCGGCCGTCCTTGCTCTCCTTCGGCATGAAGGACCACTTCATGCCGGTGGGGAAGCCCGCGCCGCCGCGGCCACGCAGGCCGGAAGCCTTGACCTCGTCGATGATCTTGTCGCGGCCGAGATCGACCAGCGCCTTGGTGTCGCTCCAGATGCCGCGGCGCTTGGCGCCTTCCAGGCCCCAGTCGTCCCAGCCATAGAGATTGGTGAAGATGCGGTCTTCGTCGCGCAGCATCACTTCTCTCCCGTATCCGTGGTGCCCGAGTGGCCGCCGCTCGGCTCGACCTTCTGGACCGGCCTGCCCTTCTTCTCGGGCTCCGCGTCGCCGCGATGGGCGCCTGGCGAGGCCTCGGCCTGGGCCGCGACCTCATGCGCCGGCGGCGCGCTGCCGGCGGGCGTCGGATCCGGCTGATCGCCCTTGGCGCCATCAGCAACCGGCGCGGCCGAGGCCGGGACCGCCGGGCGATGGCCCGGCCGCATGGCCAGCAGCGTGGTCGCGCCGGACAGGGCCTCGGAGTTGGTGCGGCCGTTCTGTGGGCCCGGCGTGGTCTGCTGCCCGGCCTTCAACGCGTCGATCAGCGCGACCGTCTTGTCGTAGTCCAGGTCTTCGTAGAAATCGTCGTTGATCTGGACCATCGGGGCGTTGACGCAGGCGCCCAGGCATTCGACCTCGAGCACGGAGAACTGGCCGTCCTCGCTGGTCTCGTGGTTGCCGCAGCCGGCCTTGTCCTGCAGCGCCCGCATCACGTCGCCGGAGCCGCGCAGCCAGCACGGGGTGGTGGTGCAGACCTGGAAGAAGTGGCGGCCGACCGGCGCCTTGTTGAACATGGTGTAGAAGCTGGCGACCTCGTACACCCGGATCCGCGGCATATCGAGCAGGTCCGCGACATGGTCCATCGCCACCCGCGGGATCCAGTTGTGGTGCTGGCGCTGGGCGATGTCGAGCAACGGGATCACCGCGCTCTGCTGCTTGCCCTCGGGGTATTTGGCGATGATGTGCTTCGCCCGCTCGAGATTCTCCGCCGTGAAGGCGAATTCCTTCGGCTGCTCAGCCTCCGGCGCGATGGACACGGCGCTCATCGGTCGATCTCCCCGAACACGATGTCCTGGCTGCCGATGATCGCGACCGCATCGGCCAGCATGTGGCCGCGGCTCATGAAATCGAGCCCCTGCAGATGGGCGAAGCCCGGGGCGCGGATACGGCAGCGATACGGCCGGTTGCTGCCATCCGCGATCAGGTCGACGCCGAAGTCGCCCTTCGGCGCCTCGACCGCGGCATAGGTCTCGCCGGCCGGGACGTGATAGCCCTCGGTGTAGAGCTTGAAGTGATGGATCAGCGCTTCCATCGAGCGCTTCATCTCGGCGCGCGGCGGCGGCGACACCTTGCGGTCGGTGGACTTCACCGGCCCGTCTTTCGGCATCTGCTCCAGGCACTGCCGGATGATGCGGTTGGACTGGCGCATCTCCTCGATCCGCAGGAGATAGCGGGCGTAGCAGTCGCCGGTCAGGCCGACCGGGACGTCGAAGTCCATCCGGTCATAGACCTCGTAGGGCTGCGACTTGCGCAGGTCCCAAGAGACGTTCGAGGCGCGCAGCATCACGCCGGAGAAGCCCCAGGCCTTCGCCTCCTCGGTCGTCACGATGCCGATGTCGACCAGGCGCTGCTTGAAGATCCGGTTGTCGGTCAGCAGCGTCTCGAGATCGTCGACGAATTTGGGGAAGCGCTCGGTGTAGGCCCAGATGTCGTCGGCCAGGCCGGCCGGCATGTCCTGGGCCACGCCGCCGGGCCGGAAGTAGTTGGCATGCAGCCGGGCGCCCGACACCCGCTCGTAGAACTCCATCAGGAGCTCGCGCTCCTCGAAGCCCCACAGCGACGGCGTGACCGCACCGACGTCGAGCGCATAGGTGGTGATGTTCAGCAGGTGGTTGAGGACGCGGCCGATCTCGGAGAACAGCACCCGGATGTACTGCGCCCGCTCCGGCACCGTGACGCCGAGCAGCCGCTCCACGGCCAGGGCGAAGGCGTGCTCCTGGTTCATCGGCGCGACGTAATCCAGGCGATCGAAATACGGCGTCGCCTGCATGTAGGTCTTGTATTCGATCAGCTTCTCGGTACCGCGATGCAGCAGCCCGATATGCGGATCGGCCCGCTCCACCACTTCGCCGTCCAGCTCCAGCACCAGGCGCAGCACGCCGTGGGCCGCAGGGTGCTGCGGCCCGAAATTCATGGTGTAGGGCTTGATCTGGGTCTCGACCATGATGCTTACGCCTTGGGCTCGTTGAGCGCGACCTTCTCGTCACCCGGCAACACGGGTGCGGGACCTGGCCGCGTCATGCCCTCCCAGGGGCTCAGGAAATCGAAGCTGCGGAAGTCCTGGGTCAGCTTCACCGGTTCGTAGACCACCCGCTTCTGCTCGGAGTCGTAGCGGACCTCGACATAGCCGGTCAGCGGGAAATCCTTGCGCAGCGGATGCCCCTCGAACCCGTAATCGGTGAGGATGCGGCGCAGATCGGGGTTGTCGGCGAAGAAGATGCCGTACAGGTCCCAGGCCTCGCGCTCGAACCAGGTCGCTGCCGGGAACACGCCGGCGGCGGAGGGCACCGGGGTGTCCTCGTCGGTCGCGACCTTCAGCCGGATCCGCCGGTTAAACCTGAAGCTGAGCAGGTGGTAGACGACCTCGAAGCGCTCCGGCCGGCTGGGATGGTCGGTGCCGCAGAGGTCGGTCAGCTGCTCGAACAGGGTCTCCGGCGCGTCGCGCAGATGGGTCAGCACCCGGATGATCGCGTCGCGATGGACCGTCAGTGTCAGCTCGGCCGTCGGCGAGACCTCATGGGTCAGCACGCCGTCGCCCAAGGCCGCGGCCAGCGCGGTTCCGAGGTCGCTCAGTTCCTGGATCGATGCCATGTCGGTTCCGGCCCTTCAGCGGATGATCCGGTTGCCGCGCCGGATCTTCTTCTGCAGCTGCATGATGCCGTAGACCAGGGCCTCGGCGGTCGGCGGGCAGCCCGGGACATAGATGTCGACCGGGACGATGCGGTCGCAGCCGCGCACCACCGAGTAGGAATAGTGGTAGTAGCCCCCGCCATTGGCGCAGGAGCCCATCGAGATCACCCAGCGCGGCTCCGGCATCTGGTCGTAGACCTTGCGCAGGGCCGGGGCCATCTTGTTGGTCAGGGTGCCGGCGACGATCATCACGTCGGACTGGCGCGGGCTGGGCCGCGGGATGACGCCGAGTCGGTCGAGATCGTAGCGCGGCATGTAGGCGTGGATCATCTCCACGGCGCAGCACGCCAGGCCGAAGGTCATCGGCCACAACGACCCGGTGCGCGCCCAGTCGATCAGCGAGTCGAACTTGGCCAGCAGGAAGCCCTTGTCCTGGACCTCGGCATTGGCGGCCCGAATCACCGCGTCCTGGTCCGCACCCGGCGGGATGGGCAGGCCCACGCCGACCGGATCGGTCGGCTGCGTGACGCTCACTCCCATTCCAGCGCTCCCTTCTTCCACTCGTAGACGAAGCCGACGGTCAGGACCCCGAGGAACACCACCATCGACCAGAAGCCGAACATGCCGATCTTCCCGAGCGAAACCGCCCAGGGGAACAGGAAGGCCACTTCCAGGTCGAAGATGATGAACAGGATCGAGACCAGGTAGAACCGGACGTCGAACTTCGACCGGGCGTCGGCGAAGGCATCGAAGCCGCACTCGTAGGCCGACAGCTTCTCGCTGTCCGGGTTCTGCTTGCCGACGACCAGGGACGCGCCGACCGCGGCGCCCGCGATCACGATGGCGATCGCCAGGAAGACCAGGATGGGAAAGTATTCCGACACTAGAGAGGTGGTCATCGCTCTACCCGTCACACGTGGAGCCTGCACGATCACGATCGGCAGGCGCTCCACCCCAAGACCTTTCTTCGTCGGGAAGGCCGTCAATGGCGGCGCCCTTCTCGGCGCGGCCTTTATAGGCCCGCATGTCGGACGAGAGAAGCGAATTTCCGCCACAATCTTTAATTGCGAATGGTTATCAACCGCATGATTTTGCTGGGATCTTTCCGCTTTGCAATTGGGGCAGGAACGGCCCGTCAGGAGCGGAATCCAGATATGCCGAAAGCCACGACGCGTCGTCCGAAGACGAAGCCGGCGTGGCGCAAATATCGATGAAGTCGTGAGGGGAAGTGGCGCGAGTGACGGGACTTGAACCCGCGGCCTCCGGCGTGACAGGCCGGCGCTCTAACCAACTGAGCTACACCCGCGCAGGGTGCCGTCGCGATCCATCGGGCAGGCTGGGCAAAAGACCCAGAGCCCGGAACCGGTCCGGAAAATTAGAAGTGGCGCGAGTGACGGGACTTGAACCCGCGGCCTCCGGCGTGACAGGCCGGCGCTCTAACCAACTGAGCTACACCCGCATCTGGCCGCGCATCTCGCGGCGAGGCGCTTGAAATACCCACTCCACCGGGGGCTGTCAACACAATTGCCCTGAGGTGGAGTGGGAATTTCCGGGCCGCCGCGCCGGCGGGCCCGAAGGCCGTGGCAAGGGCCGCCACGGCGGGAAAATGGTGGGCGATGACGGGTTCGAACCGCCGACAGTCGGTGTGTAAAACCGATGCTCTACCAGCTGAGCTAATCGCCCGCGGACCATTGGTGGTCCAAACATGAAACGGCCGGTCGGGCCTGGGCGCCGACCGGCCGATTCAAAGCAATGCCGCGAAGGCTGCGCTTACTTCTTCTTGCCGCCGGTGCTGTTGACGGAGTCCTTGAGGCCCTTGCCGGCCTTGAACTTGACCTGCTTGGAAGCGGCAATCGCGATGGTCTCGCCAGTCCGCGGATTGCGGCCTTCCGAAGCGGCACGCGCCGCGACGGCGAAGGTGCCGAACCCAACGAGGCGGACTTCCCCCCCCTTCGTCAACGTCTTGGTGACACCATCGATGAAGCTGTCGATGGCGTTGCCGGCATCGGCACGCGACAGACCGGTGCTTTCCGCGACGTGTGCGACGAGATCGTTCTTGTTCACGTGTCGGCCTCCTTCAGGCTCTGTGTTAGGTCGTCCCGGCGGGTTTGCCGGATACAGGCTAGGTTACACTCCATACCGACAACCGTTCGATGCGCCCTCTCTCGACACCGAAACGTCACGAAATCTAAGCGTATCAGGGAAACACGGTCAATCGTTGGCGGCCTTGAAACACATGGAAATCAGCCAAGTTCCAAGGCCGCCACGTTCCCTCAGTGACGGATCACCGCTTCGTCGTCCCCATCGCCGGGAACACGGGCGATGTCATCCGTATCCGGCTCCTTCCACTCGATCGGTTCCAAAGGACGCACCAGGGCGTTCTTCAGCACTTCCTCGACGTCGGCGGTCGGCAGGATCGTCAGCGCCTTCTTGACCGACTCCGGCACATCCGCAAGGTCCTTTTCGTTGTCCTTGGGGATGATGACCGTCTTGATTCCGGCCCGGACGGCGGCCAACAGCTTCTCCTTCAACCCGCCGATCGGCAGAACCCGCCCGCGCAGCGTGACCTCACCGGTCATCGCCACGTCATGGCGGACCGGATTGCCGGTCAGCGCCGAGACGATCGCCGTCACCATGGCGACACCGGCCGACGGCCCGTCCTTCGGGGTCGCCCCCTCCGGCACGTGGACGTGGATGTCCCGCTTGGCGAAGATCGTCGGCTTGATGCCGAAGGACACGGCCCGGGCCTTGGCGAAGCTCTCCGCCGCCTGCACCGATTCCTTCATCACGTCGCCGAGCTTGCCGGTGGCCACCACCCGGCCGCGGCCGGGGACGGGCACCGCCTCGATCGTCAGGATCTCGCCGCCGACCTCGGTCCAGGCCAGGCCGGTGACGACACCGACCATGTCCTCGAGCTCCGTCTCGCCGTGGTGGAACTTTCGGATGCCGGCGTACTTCTCAAGATCGGCCGGGGTGACGACGATCTTCTTGGTGTCGCTCGACAGGATCTCGCGCACCGCCTTGCGGGCCAGGCTCGCGATCTCACGCTCCAGGCTGCGGACGCCGGCTTCGCGGGTGTAGAAGCGAACCAGGTCCAGCAGCGCCTCGTCGGTCAGCGCCCACTCGCCCTTCTTCAGGCCATTGGCTTCGGCCTGCTTCGGGATCAGGTGGCGCTTGGCGATCTCGACCTTCTCTTCCTCGGTGTAGCCGGGGATACGGATGATCTCCATGCGGTCCATCAGCGGCTGCGGCATGCGCAGGCTGTTGGCGGTGCAGATGAACATCACGTCCGACAGGTCGTAGTCGACCTCGAGGTAGTGGTCGCTGAAGGTGCTGTTCTGTTCGGGGTCCAGCACTTCCAGCAGGGCCGAGGACGGATCGCCGCGATAATCGGCGCCCAGCTTGTCGATCTCGTCGAGCAGGAACAGCGGGTTCGACGACTTCGCCTTCTTCATGCCCTGGATGACCTTGCCGGGCATCGAGCCGATATAGGTCCGCCGATGGCCGCGGATCTCGGCCTCGTCACGCACCCCGCCCAGCGACATGCGGACGAAGTTGCGGCCGGTGGCCTTGGCGATCGACTTGCCGAGCGAGGTCTTGCCGACGCCGGGCGGGCCGACGAGGCACAGGATCGAGCCGCGGATCTTGTTGGTCCGCTGCTGCACGGCGAGATATTCGAGGACGCGCTCCTTGACCTTCTCCAGGCCGAAATGGTCGTCGTTCAGCACCTGCTCGGCGTGGGCCAGGTCCTTCTTGACCTTGGTGCGGACCTTCCACGGAATCGACAGCATCCAGTCGAGGTAGTTGCGGACCACGGTCGATTCGGCGGACATCGGGCTCATGGAGCGGAGCTTCTTCAGCTCAGCCATGGCCTTGTCGCGGGCTTCCTTGCTGAGCTTGACCTTGTTGATCCGCTCTTCCAGCTCGGCCGCCTCGTCGCGTCCGTCCTCGCCCTCGCCCAGCTCCTTCTGGATCGCCTTCAGCTGCTCGTTCAGATAGTACTCGCGCTGGGTCTTCTCCATCTGGCGCTTCACGCGGCTGCGGATGCGCTTCTCGACCTGGAGGACGCCGATCTCCCCCTCCATGAAGCCGTAGACCTTCTCCAGCCGCTCGGTGATCGAGGCGATCTCGAGGATCTGCTGCTTCTCGGGGATCTTCAGCGACAGGTGTGCGGCGATGGTGTCGGCCAGCTTCGAGCCGTCCTCGATCTGGTTGACCGAGACCAGCACCTCCGGCGGGATCTTCTTGTTGAGCTTGATGTACTGCTCGAACTGGGTGACCGCGGCACGGCCGAGGGCTTCGATCTCCTGCGCGTCGCTGGAGACGTCGTCGAGCGGCTCGACCTGCGCCTGGAAGAAATCCGGATTGTCGGCGTAGCGCACGATGCGCGCGCGCCGCACGCCTTCGACCAGCACCTTGACGGTCCCGTCCGGCAGCTTCAGGAGCTGCAGCACCGTCCCGATCGTGCCCACATCGAAAATCTCTTCGGGATTCGGATCGTCCTGCGAGGCGTTGCGCTGGGTGACCAGAAGGATCTGCTTGTCCTCCTTCATCACGTCCTCAAGCGCGCGCACCGACTTCTCGCGGCCGACGAACAACGGCACGATCATGTGCGGGAAGACCACGATGTCCCGTAACGGCAACACCGGATACAGCGTGTCTTTGTTCAGGTTCAACATGTGCTCTGCCTTGGTGGAGTGGGCAGCGGCCCGAGGAGCGGCGCCGCGCCGGCGCCGGACGGAAGAGACCCGGCGCGCCCAGTAAACGTGGCGATGACCGGAGGCCGTTCAAGGGACGGGAATGCTGCAGCCCTCATGATCCAGTCACAAGAGCGCAATCGGGCCACAGTGGCAAGCCAAAGGCGGCCATTTCCGCCCAGTACGAAACGAAACAGCCGATGTCCGGAGACATCGGCTGCCACGTCGGTCAGGATCTGTCCGCAGCCCCGTCGTCAGGCGCCGGGAGCGCGGTCCTGCTGTTTCTCCGCGTAGATCAGCAGCGGCTTGGCGCGGCCATCGACCACCTCGCGGTTGACGACGATCTCGACCACACCGTTCATGCTTGGCAGGTCGTACATCGGCTCGAGCAGGATGCTCTCCATGATGGAGCGCAGGCCGCGCGCGCCGGTCTTGCGCTGGATGGCGCGGCTGGCGATGCCCTTAAGCGCATCCTCGGTCAGCGAGAGATGGACATCCTCCATCTCGAACAGCCGCTGATACTGCTTCACCAGCGCGTTCTTCGGCTTGGACAGGATCTCGATCAGCGCCTCGGAGTCGAGGTCGTCGAGCGTCGCCACAACGGGCAGGCGGCCGACGAATTCCGGGATCAGGCCGAACTTCAGCAGATCTTCGGGCTCGACTTCGCTGAAGATCTCGCCGGTCGTCCGCTCTTCCGGGCCGCGCACATCGGCGCCGAAGCCGAGCGAACTGCCCCGTCCGCGCGACGAGATGATCTTCTCCAGGCCGGAGAAGGCACCGCCGCAGATGAACAGGATGTTGGTGGTGTCGACCTGCAGGAATTCCTGCTGCGGATGCTTGCGCCCGCCCTGCGGCGGCACGGAGGCGACGGTGCCTTCCATGATCTTCAGCAGCGCCTGCTGCACACCTTCGCCCGACACGTCCCGCGTGATCGACGGGTTGTCGGATTTGCGGCTGATCTTGTCGACCTCGTCGATGTAGACGATGCCGCGCTGCGCCCGCTCGACATTGTAGTCGGCGGCCTGCAGCAGCTTGAGGATGATGTTCTCGACATCCTCACCGACATAGCCCGCCTCGGTCAGGGTCGTCGCATCGGCCATGGTGAAGGGCACGTCGAGGATCCGCGCCAGGGTCTGGGCCAGCAGCGTCTTGCCGCAGCCGGTCGGACCGATCAGCAGGATGTTCGACTTCGCGAGTTCGACCTCACCGGTCTTCTGCCCGTGCGCCAACCGCTTGTAGTGGTTGTGCACGGCGACGGAGAGGACCTTCTTCGCGTGCTCCTGGCCGATGACATAGTCATCGAGGACCTTGCGGATGTCCTTCGGTGTCGGAACCCCGTCGCGATTCTTGACCAGAGTGGTCTTGTTTTCCTCGCGGATGATATCCGTGCACAGCTCGACGCACTCGTCGCAGATGAACACAGTCGGGCCCGCAATCAGCTTGCGAACCTCGTGCTGGCTCTTGCCGCAGAACGAGCAATAGAGCGTGTTCTTCGAGTCACCGCCTGGGGTCTTGCCCATCACTGCCTCACTTCCGCATCCGCGATACCGACCCGCGTGCCCCTGGCGCACAGGCCGGGATGCGGTTGCTTCCAGATGGCGGCGATTCCGCCCGGCGACAAGATCATCCCGTCGCAAGGCAGATCCGCAGCATCATCTATCAAGATAGCGCCCTTCGCCCCGGACCGGTAGGGCTGCGGACAAAGAGATCGATTATTCGGCAACGGTCGGGCGCCGATCCACGACAGCGTCGACGATGCCGAAGCCCTTGGCTTCCTCGGCCGACATGAATTTGTCGCGGTCCATCGACGATTCGATCGACTCAAGGCTCTGACCGGTGTGCGTGACGTACACGTCGTTGAGGCGGGCGCGCAGCTTCAGGATCTCGCGCGCCTGGATCTCGATGTCCGAGGCCTGGCCGCGGGCGCCGCCCGAGGGCTGGTGCACCATGATCCGGCTGTTCGGCAGGGCAAACCGCTTGCCCGGCGCGCCGGCTGCCAGCAGCAGCGACCCCATCGAGGCCGCCTGGCCGATGCAGACCGTCATGATCTTCGGCTGGATGTACTGCATGGTGTCGTAGATCGCCATGCCCGCCGTGATCACCCCGCCCGGCGAGTTGATGTAGAAGGCGATGTCCTTCTTCGGATTCTCGGATTCGAGAAACAGGAGCTGGGCGCAGACGAGGCTCGCAAGCTCGTCATAGATCGGCCCGGTCAGGAAGATGATCCGCTCCTTCAGGAGACGGGAGTAGATGTCATAGGCGCGCTCGCCCCGGTTGGTCTGTTCCACGACCATCGGAACCAGGGCGTTCATGCTCAGCTGATACGGAGGCATTCCGTTCCTCGAAGGCTCGCGCGGGCCAGCAGGGCGCCGCGGCTCTTCCCTACATTAGGGGAGTGCCGCGGCGCGCGGCAACCTATCAAGCGTCGGTTGCGATTTCGGCAGGCTTGGTTTCGCCCGCCTCGTCCTCATCCGGGTCGCGCGCCAGCTCTTCCGGCGTCACGATGGTGTCGTTGACCTTGATCTTCCCGAGGATCACGTCGACGACCTTCTCCTCGAACAGCGGCGCCCGCAGATTCTCGATTGCCTGCGGGTTCTTGCGGAAAAAGTCGACGACCTGCTGCTCCTGGCCCGGATAGCGGCGGGCCTCGGCGATCAGGGCGCGATTCAGCTCTTCCTGCGACACTTCGACATTCTCGGCACGGCCGATCTCGGCGAAGAGCAGGCCGAGGCGCACGCGGCGCTCGGCGATGCCGCGGTACTCGGCCTTCAGCTCGTCTTCCGGCTTGTTCTTGTCCGGGTTGTCCTCGGCGCCGGTCTCGATCGACTGCTGCACCTGCTTCCAGATCTGGTCGAATTCGAGATCGACCATGCCCTGCGGCACGGCGAAATCGACCAGCTCGGCCAGCTTGTCGAGCAGCTTGCGCTTGGCACGCAGGCGCGAGATCCGGCCGAACTCCTGCTCGGTCTGGCCCTTGATGGCGCCGCGCAGGCCTTCGAGGTCCTCGAAGCCTAGCTCCTTGGCGAACTCCTCGTTCACCTCGGGCACCACGCCCTTCTCGATCGACTTGATGTCGACCTCGAAGGCCGCCGGCTTGCCGGCATGCTCGGGGCTCGGATACTCCTCGGGGAAGCTCAGCGTCACCGTGAGGTGCTCGCCGGCCTTCTTGCCGATCAGCTGCTCTTCGAAGCCGGGAATGAAGCGGCCCGAGCCGAGCTCCAGCCGGTGATCCTTGCCGGACATCTCCTCGCTCGGCGCGGCGCCGTCGAGGCTGCCTTCGAAGTCGA
>NZ_JBYRFX010000105.1:0-3676 GCF_057815775.1 Inquilinus sp. | reverse complement strand
AACGGTGCGCTGTTCGCGCTGTCGCACCAGCTGGACGGCCAGGGCGACCCGGTGCTGGTCAATCAGGTGCTGGGCTCGCCGCTGTCCGGCGGCATCGGCCGGGTGCTGCTGCGGCTGGCCGGCGGCCGGGTGGTCGAGGCGGTGGGACCGACGGCGCGGCTGAGCGTCGGCGCCGGGACCGACCGCTTCGTCTGGGCCGGCGAGGCCGAAGGGCTGGCGCACCGCGTCACCCTGTGGCTGGCGCCCGACGCCAACCTTTGGCTGTGGCGGGTCGAGGTCGAGAACAAGGGCGGCGCCGCGGTCGAACTCTCAGCCGTGCTGCTGCAGGACATCGGGCTCGGCAGCCGCGGCTTCCTGATGAACAACGAGGCCTATGCCTCGCAATACATGGACCACCACATCGCCCGGCACGACCGGCTCGGCCCGGTGGTGATGAGCCGTCAGGCGCTGGCCCAGGGCGGCCGGATTCCCTGGGTGGCGCATGGTTGCCTGGACGGTGCGACCGGCTTCGCCACCGATGCGGCGCAGAGCTTCGGCCCCGGCTTCCGCGACCGGGCCGAGATCACCGGCGAGCTGCCGGACGAAAAGCTGCAGCACGAGGTCGCCTGCCCGGCCATCGCCTCGAAGACCGTCAGCCTGGCGCCCGGCGCCACGGCGGGGTGGAGCTTCTTCGGCCTGTATGTGCCGGACCACAAGGCGGCGTCGGACGATGGCGACCTGGCCGTGGTCGACACCGCGCTGGCCGCGGCCGGCGGCTTCCGCCCGGCGGCGGTGGCGCTGGAGACCCCGGTGCGCGGCCTGCTGCAGGATGCGCCGCCGCTGGTGGCCGAGGATCTCGATGCCGCCGCGATCGACCTGATGTGGCCGGACCGGCGGCTGGAGGAGCGGGCCGGTGACGTGCTGCAATCCTTCTTCGTCGATGATGGCGCCCTGAACCGGCACATCGCCCTGCGGGCCAAGGAGCTGGGCCTGCGCCGCCGCCATGGCGAATTGCTGCGCTCCGGCGCTGCGCTGCTGCCGGAGGACGGGCTGCTCTGCGCCACGGTCTGGGCGCATGGCGTCTTCGCCGCCCAGCTGACAATCGGCAACACCTCGTTCCACAAGCTGTTCTCGGTCTCGCGCGATCCCTACAACATCACCCGCACCTCCGGCCTGCGCATCCTGGTCGATGCCGGCGAGGGCTGGAGATTGCTGTCGGTGCCGTCGGCCTTCGAGATGGGACTGGCGGAAAGCCGCTGGATCTACCGCTTCGGCGGCCGCACGGTCACGGTCCGGGCCGCCGTCTCCGGCGCCGACACCGCGATGCAGTGGCGGGTCGATGTCGAGGGCCAGCCCTGCCGCTTCCTGGTGCTGGGCCATCTCGTGCTCGGCGAACGTGAGCTGGAACAGGCCGGGCGAGTCGCGATCGACGCCGTCGCCAAGCGCTTCACCTTCCGGCCGGATCCCGACTGGCTGTGGGGCCAGCGCTACCCCGATGCGGTCTATCACCTGGTCACGCCGACGCCGGAGGCGGTCGAGGCGGTCGGCGGCGACGAACTGCTCTATGCCGACGGCCAGGGCCGGCGCGGCGGGTATGTGGCGCTGCGCACCGGCGCCGTGTCCGGCTTCGGCTTCGCCGTCACCGGCTCGCTGACCGACCCGGCCGCGGCCTCGGCGCTGGCCGACCGCTATGCCGCCGGCGTGCCGATCGCGGAGATGCTGGGCTCGGCCGACGCCCATTGGGCCGAGGTGACCCGCGGCCTGAAGATCAGCGGTGGCGGGGTGGAGGGTGAGGCGCTGGACGCCGCCTTCCCGTGGCTGGCGCATGACGCGATGATCCACCTGACCGTGCCGCATGGGCTGGAACAGTACACCGGTGGCGCCTGGGGCACGCGCGATGTCTGCCAGGGCGCGCTGGAATTTCTGCTGGCGCTGGAGCACGACGTTGCGGCGAAGGAGGTCGTGCGCCGCATCTTCGCCCAGCAATACGAAGGCCGGGGCGACTGGCCGCAATGGTTCATGCTCGAACCCTATGCGCCGATCCAGGACCGCCACGCCCATGGCGACGTCATCGTCTGGCCGCTCAAGGCGCTGTGCGACTATGTCGAGGCCACCGGCGATTTGGCCTTCCTGGACGAGCCCATCGCCTGGCGCAATGAAGAGGACTTCACCCGCACCGAGCGGCAGGACCCGGTCTCCGCCCATATCGACCGCATCGTCGCGGTGGTGAAGGACCGGTTCATCCCCGGTACCAACCTGCTGCGCTATGGCGAGGGCGACTGGAACGATTCGCTGCAGCCGGTCGACCCGCATCTGCGCGACTGGATGGTCAGCGCCTGGACCGTCGCGCTGCTGATCCAGCAGCTCGGCCGCTGGTCCGGCGTGCTCGACCGCGCCGGCCGGCCGGTCCAGGCCCGGGAGATCGAGGCCCTGGCCGGGGCGATGCACTGGGATCTCGGCAAATACCTGATCCGCGACGGCGTGCTGGCCGGCTATGCCGTGTTCACGCCGGAAGGCACGGTGTCGGAGCTGCTGCTGCACCCCAGCGACACCCGCACCGGCCTCAGCTATTCGCTGCTGCCGATGAAGCGGGCGCTGATCGCCGGGCTGTTCGCCGGCGATGCGGTGAAGCGCCATCTCGACATTATCCGCGACCATCTGATGTTCCCGGACGGCGCCCGGCTGATGGACCGGCCGGTGGCCTATCACGGCGGCGTCGAACAGCTGTTCCGGCGCGCCGAATCCGCCGCGTATTTCGGCCGCGAGATCGGGCTGATGTACACCCATTCCCATCTGCGCACCGGTGAAGCCATGGCCGCGCATGGCCAGGCCGACGATGTCTGGCGGATCCTGCTGCTGGCCAATCCGGCGGCGGTCACCGACCTGCTGCCGAATGCGGCGCCGCGCCAGCGCAACGCCTATTTCAGCTCCAGCGACGCGGCCTTCGCCGACCGCTATGCCGCCAGCGCGGAATGGGGCCGGGTCAAAGACGGGTCGATCGCGGTCGATGGCGGCTGGCGGGTCTATTCCAGCGGGCCCGGCCTCTACACCAACCTGCTGCTGCGCCAGGTCTTCGGCCTGCAGCGCCATTTCGGCGACCGGGTGGTCGAACCCCTGCTGCCGCCCGGCCACGCCGACCTGGCGGTGGAGCTGGTGCGGGGCGGGGAGAGGCGGCGCTACGGCCGATCCTGAGCGGTCACGTGATCCCGGCCATCGCGGCCGGGATCAGGCCTCCGGCGTCTGCGAATTGCCGGCTTCGGTCAGGCGCAGGAAGCGGTTGCGGCCGACGCGGCTCAGGCCGATGTCGAGCAACTCCTGCTCGCTCATGCCAGACAAATGCCGTTCGTCGCGCCGGATCCGGCCATAGTTGGCGGCGGCCCGCCCCAGATGAGCGAACAAGGCCTGCAATCCCCGCAGATATGTCTTGTCCTGGGGCGAAGACATGAACACGCGGGCGGTGCGGTCGGCTGACCGCAAGGCGTGGAAACTCATGGGTCTATCCTTCGGAATCGCCAGGGCAACCTCGGGCCCGGCTTCGGGAGTCTCAGTCTTGCTGCGCGGTGTTACGAGACGATTTCGAAGGGGACATATCTGGCTACTTTTGAAATCAATTTGATTCTTATTTTCCGGATTCCGGCATGTCAGCGACTGTTTGGAAATGCGCTGGCGTGAGTCGGATGGCGGTGGTGTCGAGAAC